>JALYNB010000258.1 GCA_030773395.1 Actinomycetota bacterium | reverse complement strand
GGCCGGGAGCGGCGGCCGCACCGGGGCCGCCGACCACTGCCGCGGCGAGCGCGAGTCCCACGAGCGGGGCCGCCCCTGTGCGGCGCACCCCCGCGGTCCGGGTCACCCGGGTCAAGCCGGGGCGGGCAGAGGTGCGAGGACGGGGCAGGGTAGTCACGGACGAGCTCTCTGGCCGGGGACAAGGACGCGTCCGCGGTGAGGTTGCGAACTGGTAACGAGGCTAACGGCGGGTGCGCCGTACACCGACCGCCGGCATCCGTTGTGAGTGGTTGTTCACTGATTCGAGCGCGCGCCGGCCGGGAGGCCGGCCGCGGTTCTCACCCTCGGTCGTTGCCGCGTCGCCGCAGGTACCGCTCGAACTCCCGCGCGATGGACTCGCCGCTCGCCTCGGGCAGCTCGGTCTCCGCCTCCCGCTGCTCGAGGGCGCGCACGTACTCCTGCACGTCGCTGTCCTCGCGGGCGAGCTCGTCGACGCCCCGCTCCCAGGCGCGCGCCTGTTCGGCCAGGTCGCCCAGCGGCACCGTGACGTCGAGGAGGTCCTCCACCCGGCGCAGCAGAGCCAGCGTCGCCTTCGGGCAGGGCGGCTGGGCCACGTAGTGCGGCACCGCCGCCCAGAAGCTGACCGCGGGCAGCCCCTCGCGACCGGCGGCCTCCTGGAACACGCCGACGATGCCCGTGGGTCCCTCGTAGCGCGACCGCTCGAGGCCGATGGCCTCCCCCGTGTCGGGGTCGGACGCCGTGCCGGACACGGGCACCGGCCGGGTGTGGGGCGTGTCGGCGAGCAGCGCCCCCAGCATCACCACGCTACCCACGCCCAGCTCGCCGGCGAGGGCGAGCAGCTCCTGGCAGAAGCCGCTCCAGCGCATGTTCGGCTCGAGCCCGCGGACGAGCACGATCTCCCGGCCGCTGACGGTCGCCCGCGACAGGCGCGTCGTCGGCCACTGGATGACGCGCGTCAGGCCGTCGACGAAGCTGACGGTGGGCCGGTTGACCTGGAAGTCGTAGTAGTCGTCGGGGTCGACGGCGGCGACGGGGGTCGCCTCCCAGACCTCCTCCAGGTGCTCGATCGCGCCCGTGGAGGCGTCACCGGCGTCGTTCCAGCCTTCGAACGCGGCGATCAGCACCGCGTCGGGCAGCGCCGGCGCGGTCGCGTTCCCGGTCGCCTCCGCGGGCTCGTGGGCGGTGTCGGCGGGCTCCCCGTCGGCGGAGCGGCCCGTGGGGGGCCGACCCGTCGGGGGGTTGGGCACGCTGGACTGGCTCATCGGGGTCAGACTACGCCCGGGGCCCCGCTGGCGCGGGGCGCAGCACCGCGGGCGGCCCCGAGCGGCGGCCGCGACTACGATCCGTTCGTGTCGCAGCCTTCTCCGGATCTCCTCACCGCCCTGTCCCAGCGTGTGGTCGTCGCGGACGGCGCCATGGGCACCATGATCCAGGCCGCCGACCTCGGTCTCGACGACTTCCAGGGCCACGAGGGCTGCAACGAGGTCCTCAACACCACCCGGCCCGACGTGGTCGCGAGCATCCACCGGGCCTACTTCAACGTCGGCGTCGACGCGGTCGAGACGAACACGTTCGGCGCGAACTGGGCCAACCTCGCCGAGTACGGCATCGAGTCGCGCATCGCCGAGCTCGCCGAGGCCGGCGCGCGCGTGGCTCGCGGGGTCGCCGACGAGGTCGCGACCCCCGACCGTCCACGGTGGGTGCTCGGGTCGATCGGCCCCGGCACCAAGCTGCCGAGCCTCGGCCACGCGCCGTACTCGCTTCTGCGCGACGCCTACGCCGAGCAGTGCGCGGCGATGGTCACGGGCGGCGTCGACGCGCTCCTCGTCGAGACGAGCCAGGACCTGCTGCAGACGAAGGCCGCGCTCGTCGGCGCGCGGCGCGGGATGGCCCGGGCCGGGCGGGACGTCGTCCTCATCGCGCAGATCACCGTCGAGCTGACCGGCACGATGCTGCTGGGTACGGAGACCTCGGCCGCGCTCGCCGCGCTGGAGCCGCTCGGGATCGACCTCATCGGACTCAATTGCGCGACCGGTCCGGCCGAGATGACCGAGCACCTGCGCACGCTGTCGCGTGCGGCCCGCGTCGGGCTGTCGGTCATGCCGAACGCCGGGCTGCCCGAGCTCACCCCGTCGGGCGCCCGCTACCCGCTGTCGCCGGGCGAACTCGCCGACGCCCACGACGCGTTCACACGGGAGTACGGCGTCGCGCTGGTCGGCGGCTGCTGCGGCACCACGCCGGAGCACCTCCGGCGGGTCGTCGAGCGGGTGGGCGGCCGCGCCGTGCCGCCCCGCGAGGCTCGAGCGGAGCCGGCGGCATCGTCGCTCTACTCCGCCGTGCCGTTCCGGCAGGACCTGTCGGTGCTGATGGTGGGAGAGCGCACCAACACCAACGGCAGCAAGGCCTTCCGCGAGGCACTCCTGGAAGCGCGGCTCGACGACGCGGTGGAGATCGCCCGGGACGCCGTCCGCGACGGCGCGCACATGATCGATGTCTGCGTCGACTACGTGGGCCGCGACGGCACCGTCGACATGCGCGAGGTCGGCGCGCGGCTCGCGACCGCGAGCACCCTGCCCGTCATGTTCGACTCGACCGAGCCGCAGGTCATCGAGGCCGGGCTCGAGTGCCTCGGCGGCCGCAGCGTCGTCAACTCGGTGAACTTCGAGGACGGCGACGGCCCGGAGTCGCGCTTCGCCCGGGTCATGCCGGTCGTCAAGGAGCACGGCGCGGCGGTCGTCGCGCTGACGATCGACGAGGAGGGGCAGGCGCGCACGGCGGAGGACAAGGTCCGCGTCGCGGAGCGGCTCATCGACACGCTCACGCAGCAGTGGGGGATGCGCGAGAGCGACATCCTCGTCGACTGCCTCACGTTCACCCTCGGCACCGGGCAGGAGGAGTCACGCCGCGACGGCGTGGCCACCATCGAGGGCATCCGGGAGCTCAAGCGGCGCCACCCCGACGTGCAGACGGTCCTCGGCCTGTCCAACATCAGCTTCGGGCTGAAACCGCCGGCGCGCGTCGTGCTCAACTCGGTGTTCCTGCACGAGTGCCACGCCGCGGGGCTCGACGCCGCGATCGTGCACGCGTCCAAGATCCTGCCGATGTCGCGGATTCCGGCGGAGCAGCGGGAGGTGGCGCTCGACCTCGTGTACGACCGGCGCCGCCCCGCCACCGGCACGGACGAGGCCTACGACCCGCTGACCCGCTTCCTCGAGCTGTTCGAGGGCGTGGAGACCGCCAGCCCGGAGACCCGGGCCGAGCAGCTCGCCGCGCTGCCGCTGGACGAGCGGCTGCACCGGCGGATCGTCGACGGCGAGCGCAAGGGCCTCGAGGCCGACCTCGACGAGGCGATGGCCGCGGGCCGCGCGCCGCTGGACATCGTCAACACGACGCTCCTCGGCGGCATGAAGGAGGTCGGGGAGCTGTTCGGCGCCGGCGAGATGCAGCTGCCGTTCGTGCTGCAGTCGGCGGAGGTCATGAAGGCTGCCGTGGCGCACCTCGAGCCTCACTTGGAGAAGGTCGAGGGCCAGTCGGGCAAGGGCACGATCGTGCTCGCGACGGTCAAGGGCGACGTCCACGACATCGGGAAGAACCTCGTCGACATCATCCTGTCGAACAACGGCTACACCGTCGTGAACATCGGCATCAAGCAGCCCATCGGGGCAATCCTCGACGCCGCGGAGTCGGCGCAGGCCGACGCGATCGGGATGAGCGGACTGCTCGTCAAGTCGACCGTGGTGATGAAGGAGAACCTCGAGGAGATGAACGTCCGCGGCGTCGCCGGCCGCTGGCCGGTGCTGCTCGGCGGGGCGGCCCTCACCCGCTCCTTTGTCGAGCGCGACCTCGCCGGCGTGTTCCAGGGCGACGTCCGGTACGCCCGCGACGCGTTCGAGGGCCTGCGCACGATGGACTCGCTGATGGCCGACCTCCGCGGCGCCGGTGCCCCGAGCGGGGGGGCCGGCGCAGTGGGCGATCGTGCGGCGGCCCTCGCGGCGGTGCGCGAGCAGCGCGCCGCGGAGCGGGCGGCCCGGCAGGCGAAGTACGACGCGGTGAAGGCACGGCGTGCTGCGGAGCCCGAGCCGGCCGACCTGCTGGCCCGTTCCGACGTCGCCCGCGACGTCCCCGTGCCGACACCGCCGTTCTGGGGGAGCCGGGTGGTCAAGGGCATCCGCCTCGCGGAGTACGCGTCCTACCTCGACGAGCGGGCCACGTTCCTCGGCCAGTGGGGCCTGCGGGGCTCGCGCGGCGGGGACGGCCCGTCGTACGACGAGCTCGTGGCGACCGAGGGGCGCCCGCGGCTGCGCGCGTGGCTCGACCGCGTGCAGACCGAGGGGATCATGCAGGCGGCCGTGGTCTACGGCTACTTCCCGGCCGTGAGCGAGGGCGACGACCTCGTCGTGCTCGACGAGGGCGGCGGGGAGCGGGCGAGGCTGTCGTTCCCGCGCCAGCGGCGTGACCGGCGGCTCTGCATCTCCGACTTCTTTCGCAGCCGGGAGGAGGCGCAGGCCGAGGGGCGCCCGGACGTCGTGGCGTTCCACGTGGTGACCATGGGGCGGCACGTCTCGGAGGTGACGGGGGAGCTGTTCGCGGCGAACCGCTACCGCGAGTACCTCGAGCTCCACGGCCTGTCGGTGCAGCTCACCGAGGCGCTGGCGGAGTACTGGCACGCGCGGGTCCGCGCCGAGCTCGGCTTCGGCGCGGAGGACGCGCCCGACCTGCAGTCCGTGCTCGACCAGGGCTACCGGGGGTCGCGCTACTCGTTCGGCTACCCCGCGTGCCCCGACCTGTCCGACCAGAAGGTGCTCGCGGACCTGCTGGACTGGGGGCGGATCGGGGTCGAGCTCTCGGAGGAGTTCCAGCTCGAGCCCGAGCAGTCGACATCGGCGATCATCGTGCACCACCCCGAGGCGAAGTACTTCGCCGCGCGGTGACCCGGGGTCCGGGCAGCAGCGGGGTCATGACCTCGCGCGCCGACCTCGCGCGCCTCGTGACATGCAGATCCTGACGCCGGAACCGGACACCGCGCGCCAGGATCTGCAACCTCGCCGCAGGGACGGCGCCGGACCCACGCCCTCGCCGCGGGGTCCGGTGACCATCGTCACGCGTCCCCGTACGGGCGGGGCCACCTAACGCTGGCATGCTCGGGGTCCGTGTCTGGCTCCCCGACCGCCGCGCCCGCTCGGGCCGTGCCCGAGCGGCAGTGGCCAGCGGCGGTGCTGTTCGACATGGACGGGCTGCTCGTGGAGAGCGAGCCGATCTGGACGGTCGCGGAGAGCGAGGTGACCGCCGCCTTCGGGGGCGTGTTCACGGCGGAGATGAAGGCCGGCGTCATCGGCACCCGGCTCGACGTCGCTGCGCCGATGGTCGTTGCCGCGGCCGGACTGGCCGTCGAGCCCGCCGTGTTCGCCGAGCGGCTCCTCGCCCGGATGGTGGAACTGTTCCGCGCCGACCTCCCCCTGCGGCCCGGCGCCGCCGACCTGCTCGCCCGGCTGCACGCGGCCGGCGTCCCGCTGGCGCTCGTGTCGTCGTCCTACCGGCTGCTGGTCGACGCGGCGCTCGAGTCGATCGGCGCCCGCTACTTCGCGACGACCGTCGCCGGCGACGAGGTCGAGCACGGCAAGCCGCACCCGGAGCCGTACCTCACTGCGGCGGCCCGCCTCGGAGCCGACCCCCGGGAGTGCGTCGTGGTGGAGGACTCACCGAGCGGCGTCGAGTCCGGCCAGGCCGCGGGCTGCGTGGTCGTCGCCGTCCCCGACATCGTGCCGGTGGAGCCCGCATCCCGCCGGGCCGTTCTCGTCGGGCTCGATGACCTGCGGTTGGACGAGCTGGAGCCCCTGCGGCACGAGGCGCCCCTGTGGCGGAGCCCCGGGGTCAGAGCCTGACCGGCTCCCGCAGGAAGCGGGCGAGCCGCTCGGCGACATCCCCGGGCTCGTCCGGACCGGCCAGCTCCACGACGACGCGGCGGACCTCGTCGAACTCCCCGGACTCGTCGACCGTCCCGCCGCGATCGTCGCGCCCGCCGCGCCGCTCCGCGCCCGTGAGCCGGCCGAGCTCGG
>JALYNB010000257.1 GCA_030773395.1 Actinomycetota bacterium | reverse complement strand
CCGCTCGGCCGGCGCCCGCCGGGTCGTCGACCTCGGCTGCGGCAGCGGGGCACTGCTGCCGACGCTGCTCGCCGAGCCCGCGTTCACCGAGGTCGTCGGCGTGGACGTCAGCGCCCGGGCGCTCGAGGAGGCCGCCCGGCGGCTCCGGCTCGACCGGATGCCCGAGCGGCAGCGCGCCTGCCTGCGGCTGCTGCAGGGCGCGTTCACCTACACCGACCGCCGCCTCGCCGGCTACGACGCCGCCGTCCTCATGGAGGTGGTCGAGCACCTCGACCCCGACCGGCTGCCCGCCCTGGAGCACGCGGTCTTCGCGGCCGCGCGGCCCGGCCACGTCCTCGTCACCACGCCCAACGTCGAGCACAACGTGCGCTACGAGCACCTCCCGGCCGGCACGCTGCGGCACCGCGACCACCGGTTCGAGTGGACCCGGCAGCAGTTCGCCGCGTGGGCGCACCGCGTCGCCGGCGGGCACGGCTACGCCGTCCGGCTGCTCGCCGTCGGGACCGACGACCCGGAGGTCGGGCCGCCGACCCAGATGGCCGTCTTCAGCCGCGCCGACGCGCCGGCCGCCACGGCGACCACCACCACCGCCACCGCCGACACCGCCACCACCACCGAGACCGCTCCGACCGACAGCGAGGACGCCGCGTGACCCCCGCACCGGACGCGCCGCTCGCCGCCGACCGCGCCCCGGACCCGCCCCCCGACGACGCCCCGGCCGGACCCGCGCCCCGGCGGCTCGTCGTCCCCGACCTGTCGCTCGTCGTGCTCGTCGGCGTGTCCGGCAGCGGCAAGAGCACGTTCGCCCGCCGGCACTTCCGGCCCACGCAGGTGCTGTCCAGCGACGTCTGCCGGGGCCTCGTCGCCGACGACGAGAACGACCAGTCCGCGACGCCCGCCGCGTTCGACGTCCTGCACCACATCGCGGCGACCCGGCTGCGCGGCGGGCGGCTCACCGTCGTCGACGCGACCAACGTCAAGCGCGAGGACCGCGCGCAGCTCGTCCGGCTCGCCCGCGACGCCGACGTGCTGCCCGTCGCGATCGTCCTCGACGTGCCCGAGGCGCTCGCCGTCGCGCGCAACGCCGCGCGCCCCGACCGCGACATGAGCCCGGCTGTGATCCGCCGCCAGCGCGCCGACCTGCGCCGGGGGCTGCGCGGGCTGTCCCGCGAGGGCTTCCGCAAGGTGCACGTCCTGTCCGGCCCGGCGGAGGTCGAGGCGGCGACCGTCGTCTACGAGAAGCAGTACAACGACCGGCGCGACGAGCGCGGGCCGTTCGACGTCGTCGGCGACGTCCACGGCTGCCGCGCCGAGCTCGAGCAGCTCCTCACCGCGCTGGGCTACGCGCTGCACCGCGACGCCGCCGGCCGGCCGGTCGACGCCGTCCACCCCGAGGGCCGCACCGCCGTGTTCGTCGGCGACCTCGTCGACCGCGGCCCGGACAGCCCCGGCGTCCTGCGCCTGGTCATGGGCATGGTCGCCGCCGGGCACGCCCTTTGCGTCCCGGGCAACCACGAGAACAAGCTGGTCAAGGCGCTGCGCGGCCGCGACGTGCGCGTCACGCACGGGCTCGAGACGACGCTGGCGCAGCTGCAGGCCGAGGACGAGCCGTTCCGCGCCGAGGTCGAACGCTTCTGCGGCGACCTGGTCAGCCACTACGTCCTCGACGGGGGCGCGCTCGTCGTCGCGCACGCCGGGCTCAAGGAGTCGCTGCAGGGGCGCTCCAGCGCGCGGGTGCGCGACTTCGCGCTGTACGGCGAGACCACCGGCGAGACCGACGAGTTCGGCCTGCCGGTGCGCTACCCGTGGGCGCAGGACTACCGGGGCCGGGCCACCGTGCTGTACGGCCACACGCCGGTCCCCGAGCTGGAGTGGGTCAACGGCACGCTCTGCCTCGACACCGGGTGCGTGTTCGGCGGCCGCCTCAGCGCGCTGCGCTGGCCCGAGCGCGAGCTCGTCAGCGTCCCGGCCCAGCGCACCTGGTACGAGCCCGCCCGGCCGTTCCTGCCGCCGGAGGTCGCCGCGCCGCCTCTCGACGTCCCCGCGCAGCGCGACCCGGAGGTCCTCGGCCTCGACGACGTGCTCGGCAAGCGGGTCGTCGAGACCCGGTACGCCGGCCGCGTCACCGTGCGCGAGGAGAACGCGGCCGCCGCGATCGAGGTGATGAGCCGCTTCGCCGTCGCGCCGCAGCAGCTGCTCTACCTGCCGCCGACGATGAGCCCGTCGGCCACGAGCGCGCTGCCCGGGCTGCTGGAGCACCCGGCCGAGGCCTTCGCCTACTACCGGGGCGACGGCGTCGCGCAGGTCGTGTGCCAGGAGAAGCACATGGGCTCGCGCGCTGTCGCGCTGGTGCGGCGCAGCGACCTGTCCGGGACGGCGGACCGCCCGCCGGCCGCGCGCGGCGCCGTGCACAGCCGGACCGGCCGCGCGTTCTTCCCCGATCCCGCGCTGACGACGGCCTTCCTCGCCCGGCTGGCCCGCGCGGTCGAGACGGCCGGTCTGTTCGAGGAGCTCGGCAGCGACTGGGTGCTGCTCGACGCCGAGCTCCTGCCCTGGTCGGCCAAGGCCGGCGACCTCGTCCGCCACCAGTACGCCGCGGTCGGTGCCGCCGCCCGCGCTGCTGTGCCGGCGGCCGTTGGCGTCCTCGAGCAGGCAGCCGCGCGCGGCCTGGACGTCGGCCCGCTGCTGGAGCTCCAGCGAGACCGGGGCGCCTCCGCGCAGGCGTTCACCGACGCCTACCGCCGCTACTGCTGGCCCACGGACGGGCTTGACGGCGTGGCGCTCGCGCCGTTCCAGGTGCTCGCCGCCGCCGGCACCAGCTGTGCCGAGCGCGAGCACGCCTGGCACCTCGCGCTCGTCGACCGGCTGGCCGACGCCGACCCCGGGCTGGTCCGGCGCACCGAGCACCGCTACGTCGACGTCACCGAGCCGGACAGCGAGGCGGCGGCGACCGTCTGGTGGACGGCCCTGACCGAGGCCGGGGGCGAGGGGATGGTGGTCAAGCCCGCCGGCGGCCTCGCCCGGGGCCGCAAGGGCGTCGTCCAGCCCGGGCTCAAGGTCCGCGGGCGGGAGTACCTGCGGATCATCTACGGCCCCGACTACACCCGGCCGGAGCACCTGGAGCGGCTGCGCGAGCGCCGGCTCGGGCGCAAGCGGGGCCTGGCCCTGCGCGAGTACGCGCTCGGCCTCGAGGGGCTGGACCGCGCCGCCCGCGGCGAGCCGCTCTGGCGGGTGCACGAGTGCGTGTTCGCCGTGCTCGCGCTGGAGTCCGAGCCGGTCGATCCGCGGCTCTGAGCCCAGCGTCAGCGGGGGCGGCCGTCCTCGGCGCGAGACCCCGCGGTGCAGCGGGCGGCCCACGCGGCTGCCGTGCCACCCCGACCAGAGGTGCGGGCGGCAGGCGGCACCCTGCTCTAGGTTCTGCTCGCCGGGCGGGCGTCGCCCGCGGGAGGAGTCGCAGTGGCGCAGCTGACGGCCGAGGGGCGGGCGCTCGTCGCCGACCTGCACGGCGACACGGTGCGGGCCGCGACCGGATCCATGGTCGCCTTCACCGGTGCGGTGCAGTTCAGCGCAGCCGGGATGGGCGGCGGCGACGGGTTCCGGGCCGCGCTCAAGCGCAAGGTCGCCGGCGAGAGCCTGTCGCTCATGGAGTGCACCGGTA
>JALYNB010000256.1 GCA_030773395.1 Actinomycetota bacterium | reverse complement strand
GGGTTGACCTGAGGTAGTGGCCCGGAGGGCATCCCGAGAATCCGCCGGGCCACGAGCCTGACGCCCTGTCGAGCGCAAGCGACGTGGCAGGGTTCGCGCTGATGAAATGGGACAGCCGGGAGCTCGGTGAGGGCCCTTTCGTTGTCCCGTAGGGGGATCCCCTAGCGGGGACACGGAAGTCGCGAGCCGCGGGTGGTGCTGGCTCCCGTGTCCGGTCCCGCGACCAACAGCCCGTCGGCCTTCCCTGCGGCTCCGCCGGCTGCCCGACGCCCGTCCCCGGGCGCGCCCGGTGTCGTGGTCCCCGCTCAAGCGAGGCGCGCGCCCTGAGTAGCTGGTCGACCACGTCGAGCGCGGCGGCGGGGCGAGCGCGCGGTGCCCCTAACCTCGCTCGGCGTGGACGGGCCGAGGTGGAGCTGATCCACGGGCAGGGGGGGACTGGCGCGACGGCGCCGGACCCGGCTCGCGAGGTCTTCACGAATCCCGTCATCAGCGATCCGCGCGGCACGGATCACGGCGACCCGTTCGTGCTGCGTCACCTCAATTCGTACTTCCTGTACCACACGACTGACGACGGGGATGCGGGCATCTCCGTGTACCGCTCCGCCGACCTCGTGCACTGGCACTTCGAGGGCTTCGCGCTCGAGCCCGCTCAGGGCAACCATTGGGCACAGACGGATCTCTGGGCGCCCGAGGTCATGGCCTGGCGCGGCCTCTTCTACATGTACGTGTCCGCCACCCGCCTCGGCCCGGATGGGCACGGGTTCGAGGCGCTGCGCCGGCAAGGGCTGGCGCGCAGCGCCGCGCCGACCGGCCCCTTCGTCCTCGACGACGCCCCGCTCGTGCGCGACGTCTGGTCGATCGACGGCCACCCGTTCCAGGACGAGGACGGAAAGCTGTGGCTCTTCTACAACACGCGCACTCCCGCGACGCGATTCGACGGATACCGCGGAAGCGGGACGGTCGTCGACCGCCTCCTGAAGCCCGACCGCCTCGAGGGTTCCCCGACGCCCGTTGCCTTCCCGAGCGAGCGCTGGGAGGGCAACGCGGCGGGCGACGAGTTCTGGAACGAGGCGTCCTGGGTGCTCAAGCGCAGAGGGCGCTACTACCACCTGTACAGCGGCGGGTCCTACCGCGACGCGACGTACGGCGTCGGCATCACCGCGGCCGACCGCCCACGCGGGCCGTGGCGCAAGGACCCGCTCAATCCCGTCTTCCGCAGCGGGCGGCGCATCCGCGGGCCCGGGCACCACAGCGTGATCCTCGCCCCCGACGGCGTGACCTTCTACGCCGTCTACCACGCCTACGACGGCGAGCAGCCCGGTCGCAAGATCCACCTCGACCCGCTGCACTGGGCCGGAGACCGACCGATCATCGGCACCGATGCGGTGGCCGGGCGGCCGACCGAGGAGGCCCAGCCGCTGCCGCCTCGCCCGGTCTTCGACCCCGCGGTGCCCTGGTGGCAGGCCGACATCTGGGCGTGGGGCAGTGCGCTTGAGATCGACGGACATCAGGTCGTGCTGCCCGCGAGCGCGCAGGCGTTGCGTGTGCGGGTCAACCAGGGCCGCCACGGCCTGCGCGTCTGGGTCGACGGGCGCCTGCACTACCAGGAGCCTGGGGACCACGCCCCTCGGTTCGCCGCCGACGGCGAGCTCATGCTGGCGTCGCTCACCTCGAGCCTGACCGACGAGGCGATCCGCTGGCTCGCCCCCGGCGAGCGCCACGCCTGGTCCTGGGGCGGCGACGGTCCCGTCGAGGTGGTGCTCGCGGTGCTCGGCAGCTGCCGGCTCACCGCCGGGAAGGTGGAGACGACGGCGACGAGCCCGCAGGACCGCTTCGCGCTCGTACGACTACACGCACCGGGCGGCACCGCCGAGATCATCGTCACCGGCAGGGACACAGGGGCGCAGGTCACCGACCTGTTCGTCGCAGCGCGCTGACCCGCCTCGCCGGCGAGGCCTCAGCTCGCGCCGCCGGGGCCGAAGTCGTCGAGGCCGTCCATCACGCGACCCAGTCTGGGACGGGAGGTCACAGGCGGCAGCACCCCAGCACGACGCCGTCCTCGCCCGTCATCGACGCGCGCGACGAGGAGTAGGCACCTACCTTGGCGTGGGTCGGGCGCAGCGAGAGGGCCTGCCTAGACCGGGGCTCAAACAGGCTGCCTCGCCCCGGTCTCGCGCTTGTCGTGAATTGCTCCCGAGAGAGCTTCAGCCCGAGGCAGCAGCACGATCGCGTCCGGCGCTGGGGCACTTGTCCGTCGGCCCTCGGCCATGTCCCGCAAGCGGAACTCTCACCGGCACACCGTGCCGCTCGACGGCCGCCTTGAGCAGCGACGCAAGGGTGTGCCGCAAGAGTGGTTCGGTGATGTGTGCCGTGATGGGGCGCTAACCGCATTCGCTCCGAGCTGTCCGAGCTTACGATCGGCTCCGCCCGCGTAGCCAGCGACGCGCAGGACCTCGCCGCGCAGCCCGATGCCCTGCAGCCGCTCGACGTGGACCCGGAGCGGATTCACGTCGACCGCGAACTCTGCGGCCCCACCGCGACCGCCCCGCGCGGCGTCAGGCAGTCGCGTGCCGCGCCGGCGACATCTTGGTCGAGACCAAGCCTCGACGGGCTCGCGCGGTCGCTGCTCCGACGCGCGCCCGATCGCCGACAAGCTGACGAGTAGAAAGGTCAGGCTGGCGCTGGGAACCCCGTTTAGGATCCGACAGACCGGTCGGGGCGGCTGCTGTTCAACGTGCTGGCCACGCTTGCCGAGCGCCAGGCCGTCAGGACGAGGATCCGCGGAGGCGCTTGAGCGTCTCGGCCGCCTCGCGTCCCCTTACACGTGGTGTCGCGCCGGGGGCGTGCGCGAACGCCGCGATCACCGCGGTGAGCACCATGACCTCCATGACGTTCAGCTCCGCGTCGCCGCGGCGAAGCGCGCGGATGCGCGTCGGCGTCGTGCTGAGGATCTCGGCGACCTCGTCGACGCCCAAGCCGAGAACGTCGACGGCCTGCTCGAGCAGCGGCGCGACCGCGGGCTCGGGCTGAGGTGGCGCCGCGGGCGGCGGCCCCGTCTCGGCGAGCACCGCGCTCTCGAGCTCCTGCGCGGAGATGTCGAGGAACCGCGCGAGCCGCAGGACGTCGTGGATCGGCGGCTTGGCCACCCGGCCCTGCTCCCAGCTTTCGAGGCTGAACGGGCTGACTCCGACGAGCTCCCCGATCCGGGTGCGTGAAAGGCCCTTCGCCAGTCGTCGCTCCTGCAGCAGACGACCGAGCGCGGTCTGCTGCGTCTTTCGGGGGAGGGCCACCGTCGCGACCCTAACCCGCGAACGCCGCCGCCCGCCCTGACGTCCGCCGGACCGTCGACTCAAGCCCGCAACTACGGCAGATCATCTTCTGCTTGTGCTACAACTGTCGGGACCGTAGGACGTAGATGTGCTGGATAGCCGGAGCCGGCAGTCCTGCCCTACGCCCTCGACGCGCACCGCGACCGGACAGGGGGAAGCGCTGTGGACGAGACGCTCATCACCACCAGCGGCAACGGATTGGTCGAGCCCGCGGCCGCCGAGGTCTCGCCGTTGCGCAGAGCGAGAGGGGGCGAGAACGGCGATG
>JALYNB010000255.1 GCA_030773395.1 Actinomycetota bacterium | reverse complement strand
GGGCGGTTTCACCCTCATCGAGCTCCTGGTCGTCATCATCATCATCGGCATTCTGGCCGCTGTCGCGATCCCGGTGTTCCTCAGCCAGCGGCAGAAGGGCTACGACGCGGCGTCCAAGGCGGAGCTGAAGACGGTCGCGACGGCGGAGGAGTCCTTCGCGACCGACAGTGTCGGCGGCGTCTACACCGAGCTGGAGACCGGCGCCGGCTCGCTCCTGCAGCAGGGCTACGTCCAGTCCAAGCCGTTCGACAACACGGCCAACGCGACCGCGCTCGTCATCACGCTCGACACCACGAAGACCAAGTGGTGCGCGGTGGCGAAGCACCCGTCGCGTCCGGACGCCACGTGGGCGCAGTCGAGCACCAGCGGTTCGGCGATCAAGGACAAGACCTGCACGGGCGGCGACATCACCCCGTGACCCGCTAGCAGCATCTGACGGGGCGGTCTCCCACCAGGGAGGCCGCCCCGTCGGCGTGTGAGCGCGGGGACTCCCGCCTTGACGGGACGCGGTGGGCCGCAGTGTCACCCGAACGGTGGACCGGGTCCGTTCAAGGGCGCTCTCGCGGGGGCCGATCACACAACTGTCAAAGAGCCACACGGCAGAGCACAGGGCACACCCGCCGCGAGGCGGGGTCGCACAGCCAGGGGACCGCTCGGGTCAGCCCAGCCGCCTCTTCCCGGCACCTCCGCGCGAGCGGGGGCCGGCGAGGACCAGCAGTCGCCGGCTCACCACTCCCGTTCCTTGAAAGGGGACGACAATGCTCGCTCGGATCCGCAAGGCCCAGGAGGAGCGTGAGGGAGGCTTCACCCTCATCGAGCTCCTGGTCGTCATCATCATCATCGGCATTCTGGCCGCTGTCGCGATCCCGGTGTTCCTCAGCCAGCGGCAGAAGGGCTACGACGCGGCGTCCAAGGCGGAGCTGAAGACGATCGCGACGGCGGAGGAGTCCTTCGCGACCGACAGCACGGGCGGCAAGTACACCGCCGACGAGGCGACGCTCTTCGGCCAGGGCTACGTCCAGTCCAAGCCCTTCGACAACACCGTCACGGCGACCGCCGGCGCCCTCGTGATCAACCTGAACACGGACGGGACCCCGGGCACCAAGTGGTGCGCGGTGGCCACCCACCCGTCGCGCCCGGACCGGACCTGGGCGCAGTCGAGCACCAGCGGCTCGGCCGTCCCGGGCACCTGCGACGCCGTCACGGCCGCGGTCGTCCCGGCGACGCCGTGACACCTGGCCGGCAGTTCCGCTGACGGCCGGCAGCTCCACCGACGGGGCGGTCTCCCACATGGGAGGGCCGCCCCGTTGGCGTACGCCCGGACGGCCTCTCAAGCCGGACCCGCCCGGCGACGACACGACAGGGACGACTCGACCTGGGAGGGGTGGGATGGGCAGGATCCGGCGGCGCCTCGCGGCGGCGCGCAATGCGGACGCGGGCTTCAGCCTCGTCGAGGTCGTCGTCGCGGTGTTCCTGTTCAGCCTGCTCTCCACGGGCGTCCTCGCCGTCGTCGACGGCTCGGTGAACCTCACGCGGGGCAACGAGGCGCGCGTGGAGGCCGCCAGCCTCGCGACGCGCACCCTGGAGCTGTTCCGGCTCTCCGACCCGCTCAGCCCGCCCCCGGCCTCCGAGGTCGTGCGGGTGGGGGCCGTCGACTACCGGGTGTCCCGGTCGGTGACGTCAGTCCAGCAGGCGGGGGTGAGCGGGCGCTGCGGTGTCGGCCCCAGCCGCGACGTGGCCCAGCGACTGCACGTGCAGGTCGACTGGCCGGGTCGCCCCGCCGGGATGCCTCCTGCGCGGACCAGCACGGTGCGCATGCTCGACCTCAACCGAGTCACCGCGACCACGGGCAGCCTTGTCGTCGTCGTCGAGGACAGCACCGGCACGTCCGTTGCCGACGTCAACGTGAAGCTCACCCCTGGGAACAACATCCAGACCGATGCGAACGGCTGCGCGGTCTTCCTCGACGTCGCCCCCCGCGACGACTACGAGGTCCGTATCCACAAGGCGGGACACGTCGACCCGGACGGCAACACCAGTCCGCAGCGCGTGTACGTGCGGGTCGCCGCCGGCCAGACCACGGAGGAGTACTTCGTGTACAGCCCGGAGGTCGCTGCGAGCCCCAGCCCGAGCCCGTCGCCGAGCCCGAGCCCGTCGCCGAGTCCGAGCCCTCTGCCCATGGGCGTCGCCGCGACTATCGCGCCGCCCACGGGCTACCCGGCTCCCTCCACGCTCGGCATCACGCTCGCGAACCCGATCCTCGCCGGCGGGAAGACGGGCTACGGGGACTGCAGCTTCGGCGGCAGCCCGTGCGTGACCGGCTCCCCGAAGACGGTGACGGGCCTCGTCGCCGCGGACTACGAGGTGTGGGCCGGTGAGTGCACGACGGACACCGGGCAGCGCCCGAACCCGCCGGTCGTGGCCACGTCGTTCCCCGGAGGGACCCGCGCGGTCACGGTCACGACGGCGCGTGTCGAGTTCCGCGCCTTCCGCAAAAACAACAACGGGAGCAACGCCAGCTATGTGCAGGTCGCCGAGGCGGTCTGGGCGCGCGACACGTGCGGCCGCGCGTTCAGCATCGGTACGTCGCTGACGTCGGGCTACGCCAAGGCGTCCCTGCCGGCCGGGACGTGGACGCTCTACACCCCGGCCGTGGCCGCCGACACGGGCAAGACCTTCCCGACGGTCACCCTCACCATCCCCGACACGGCGACCACGCCGGTCCGGGCCGACCTCTACCTGGCCCGCTGATGACCCGGACCGAGCACCCGCGTCGCTCCCACGACGACGGTTTCACCGTCGTCGAGGTGCTCGTCGCCCTGGCGTTGTTCGCCGTCGTGTCCAGCGCTGTCATGGCGGTGGTGACCGACAGCCTCGGTCTGACCCGGGCGAACGACTCCCGGGTCACGGCCGCCGACCTCGGCAACCGGGTCCTCGAGGCGGCCCGGATCGCCGACCCGACGGTCGCGCCCGTGGCCAGCGAGCTGGTGACTGTCGGGGGAGTGGCACACACCGTCACCCGCAGCGTGGAGTCGGTGAGGCAGGCCGGCACCGCCGGGCGGTGCGGTGTCAGCCCGGACCGGACCGTCGCCCAGCGGCTGCACGTCGGGGTGGACTGGCCGGGTCGCCGCAGCGGCCAGCCGCAGGTCCGCCTGTCCACCGTGCGCACGGTCGACCTCAACGCGGTCGCCCCCAACTCGGGGACGCTCTACGTCGTCGTCGAGGACGCCGACGGGGCGTCCGTGAGCGGTGTCGCCGTGACCCTGTCCCCGACGGGCGCGACCGCGACGAGCGACACGAACGGCTGCGCGGTGTTCGCCGCGGTCGAGCCCCGGACGGACTACGTCGCCACGCTGGAGAAGGCCGGCTACGCCGACCCCCAGGGCGTGGTCAAGCCCTCTCGGGGGCCCGTCGCGGTCACCCGGGGCGGAGTCGTGGAGGAGTACTTCGTCTACAGCCCCTTCGTTTCCGAGACGGCGCCGGGTGGTTTCACGGTGACCCAGACGTGCGGCGCGGACCCGCCGCCGGCCTACCGGGGCGCGAGCAGCACCGCGGCGGTCAGCGACAACGACACGTCGATCACGGTGTCGAAGCCGAGCAGCACGGTCACCGGGGACGTCATGGTCGCCCAAGTGGCGATCGCGGGCGGGCCGGACCCGAGCACGATCACCCCGCCCAGCGGCTGGACCACGCTCGCGGTCGTCCGCAACGCCGGTAACGTGACGCAAGGGGTGTACTACCGGAGGGCCACGTCCGCGGACACCACCACCTACACCTGGAGCTACTCCAAGGGCAAGTCCGTCGCGGGCGTGACCTCGTACAGCGGGGTGCACCGCGTCGACCCGGTCAACGTTCACGGGTCGCAGATCAGCTCTTCGGCCAGCACCTCGGTGACCGCCCCGTCGGTGACCACGACGCGCGACAACGTCCGCCTGGTCGGGTTCTTCGCCGCTGTTGGTGGAGGCTCTTTCACGCCGCCCACCGGCACGACCGAGCGCTACGACGTCAACACGGGCGGTGGCGGTTCGACGCACGTCAGCGCGTCGGTCGCCGGGCAGGACTTCCTGTCCGCGGGGTCGACGGGCACCCGCACCGCGACGTTCTCCCTGTCGTCCTACGGGATCGGACACCTCGTGGCCCTCGCCCCGACCCGGACGCCGGGCGCCACCCTGTCCTGGACCGCCACGTCGTGGCCGGCCGCCGAGGGCTACTACCTGCGGCGCACGGTGGGAGGACTCCTGCAACGCGACTGGACGGTGCCCGGCCGCACGACGACCTCGAGCACCGACGGGCCCCTGGTGAACGGCACCTCCTACGTGTTCGAGCTCTCTGCCTACGCCGGGAGCAGCCAGACCGACCCGCTCTCCGCCACCCTCACGCCGGCCTGCTGACCCGGCCGCGCGGGTGACCGCCGTACCGGCGGGCTCAAGCCGGGGTCGCCGGCCGTCGATGCCCCTGGGAGAACAGAGGCGCACGGTCGGCGCCCGGGAGCGGGAGGTGGGGTCGTGCGGCTCAGGCGCCGGGTCCGCGGGGACCGGACGGACCGGCGGCACCGCCCCCGGGGTGACAGTGGCACCACACTGGCGGAGCTCCTCGTCGTCATGGGGCTCATGGGCCTCATCGGCACGCTCGTCATGAGCGTCTCCGTGCAGACCGCGAAGGTGCTCACTCGCTCGGCCGACCGCGGGGGCGACACCCAGCAGGTGCGCGTCGCCCTGGAGGCGGTCACGCGGACGCTGCGCGGCGCAGTCGACCCGGACACAGTTCCCAAGGTCACATACGCCGCCGCCGGCACCACATGCAATCCCGCCGGCACGACGGGCACCGGCAACACGGCGACGGACGCGACCCGGTGTGCGTTCATCGACGCGACCAGCGGCGTCCCCGAGCTGCGCAGCGGCCCCCGGCAGGTCGCCTTCTGGTCGTCGGTGTACGACCTGTCGGGCAGCACGGCGACCCTCGACGGGAACCCGAGCGCCCCGGTCCTGTACCGCTACGCCCTCACCCCGGCGGGCGAGGTCACCGAGCAGGTCTGGACCGGCGCCTACGCCTCCGGGTCGACGCTGCTGGCACCGACCCGCAGCCGAGTGCTCGCCCGCGGCATCGACACGAGCGCGATAGCGCCGCCCCTGTTCACCTACCTCGCGGTGACCGACACCACAATCCCGTCCAGCGGTCCCACCCCGAGCAGCCTGACCACGGCGTCCGACCCGCTGCTGTCCCCGTCCGACGTCGGCCGCCTCGCCACCGTGGAGGTGTGGCTCACGGCCGTTCGCGAGCGCGACGGCCGGGCGGTCTCGGCCGTCGACAGCGTCGTGCTCCCCAACGACCCCGAGGTGACCTCGCTGTGAACGTCGACGACGCCACGACGCCCGTCCCGGGCCGCGGGGGCGACGGCGGCTACGCCCTCGTCACCGTCATCGGCTCGATGTTCGCGCTCACCGTGCTCGCGATGGCGGCGCTCGGCGCCGCCCTCGGCGGCCTCCCGCAGAGCAAGGCCGCGCAGGCGGACGCCGCCGCGATGGCGGCCGCGCAGGCCGGCGTCGCCGACCTCACCACCCAGGTCAACCTGTGCCGCGACTACTGGGTGAACCCGTCGGCCTGCGCGCCGGTGGACTTCGCCGCGCCGGACGCCGACGGCTGGCGCGCCGTGCAGGGCAGCGACCCCGTGCAGAACGCGCGGTACCGGATCAAGTACGTCGTGACGCCCGAGGCGGTCCCCGGTGGCGGCACCACGGTGCAGAACGGGCTGATCCGCGTCGAGGTCGCCGGCCGGGTCGACGCGAAGGACCGGCCCGCCGGGGTGCAGCGCCGCGTCACGGTCGACCTGCGTCAGCCGGGCTTCCTCCAGTACATCTACTACTCCGACTTCGAGGCGGTGGACCCCGCGATCCTCGCCGCCGTCTACCCGGAGCGGCGCTACGACAAGTACGTGCTGCCGGTGAAGAACGCAGACGGCACCACGACGTACACGGAGTTCACCGACGTCTCCATGTCGGGGATCAGCGTCACCCAGGCACAGGCCTGCAACCGCTACTGGTACGGCCCCGGCGGCCCGACCGACACCCGGACCACCCCCTCCGAGACCTTCAAGGGCACCAGTGGCGGCAAGAACTACACGGCCACCCTGACGCGCCCCTGCGACCTCAAGTTCGCGGGCACCGACGTGGTCAACGGGCCGCTGCACACCAACGACGCGATCCTGCTCGAGCAGGGCGTCACGTTCGCCAGCCCCACCACGCACACGAGCTGGCGCAATCCCCCCGGCACCACGCCGCCCCCCGCTGAGGACGACAGCAGCGTCAACTGGTTCCGCCAGGTGACCTCGGGCGCGCAGCCCAGCACGTCGGGGTACCGCCCGCGGTACAAGGCCCCCGTGACGATGCCGTGGCGCCAATCGGACACGCGGACGGCCGCCGGCCGGGGGTGCCTCTACACCGGCCCGACGTCCGTCGAGTTCCTGTCCACCGGGCGCATCAAGGTGCACAGCCCCTACAGCCGCAACCTGTCCGCCGACTGCGGGGGCTCCGCGGTCACCACAGCGGTCCAGGAGGTCCCCGGTCCCGTCAACGGCGTCATCCACGTGCAGAACCGCGCCCGCGACTCCTTCTGGTCGTCGAGCCCGTGCCCGGGGAAGGTGCTCGGCCTCTACCCGATGACGGACACCGCGACGGGGATCAAGGACATCACGAAGTACCCGTGCACCGACGGCGACGCGTTCGTCAAGGGCACCGCAGGCCGCCCACTCACGATCTCCACGGAGAACGACGTGGTCGTCACCGACGACGTGACCGTGGCGGGCGGGACGACCGGCCCCAACGTCGTCGGCCTCGTCGCCCAGGGCCACGTCGAGGTCTACCACCCGGTCGGCTGCAGCTACACCGTCACCGCGCCCAAGGTCTGCGGCGACACCGACTACAAGAACCTCCCGACGGACGTCACGCCTCCCACGACCGACCTCGTGGTGCAGGCGGCCGTCATCTCGATGGCACACTCCTTCACGGTGCAGAACTTCGAGAAGGGCACGAGCCTGGGGACGCTCAGTGTCACGGGCGGGATCTACCAGCGCTTCCGCGGACCGGTGGGGTTCACGCTGGACGCCGCCCCCGCAGGGGCCAGCGGTCCTGTCCCGGTCAAGACGGGCTTCCCGACGAAGAACTACCTGCACGACAAGCGGATGCTGAACCTGCCGCCCCCCGCGTTCCCCGTGCCGGTCGGCACCTCGTGGGCGGTCACGCACTTCGCCGAGCAGACCGCGTGACCGGCCCCCGGGGCCGGGCGGAACCGTGTCGGCGGTGACGGGCCTGCTCGCCGTCTTGTGCGGCGTGCTGGGGCTCGCCGTCGGCTCGTTCCTCAACGTGGTGGTCCACCGGGTCCCCGCAGGCGAGTCCGTCGTACGCCCGGCCTCCCACTGCCCGGGCTGCGGCCGGGCCGTGCGCCCCCGCGACAACGTCCCGGTGCTGTCGTGGCTCGCGCTGCGCGGGCGGTGCCGCGACTGCGGCGAGCGGATCAGCGTCCGCTACCCGCTCGTGGAGCTGGCCACGGGCGCGCTGTTCGCCGTGCTGGCCGTCCGCTTCGGCCCCGACCCCGCGCTGCCCGCCTTCCTCTACCTCGGGGCCGTCGGGATCGCCCTGGCGCTCATCGACGTCGCGGTCAAGCGGCTGCCGGACGTGCTCACGCTGCCGTCGTACGTCGTGAGCACGGTCCTGCTCGCCGCCGCCGTCCCCTTCGGGGAGGCCGGCGTCGGCGACCTCCTGCGCGCGCTCGGCGGCATGGCCGCGCTCTACGCCGTCTACTTCCTGCTCGTGCTCGCCTACCCGCGGGGGATGGGCTTCGGGGACGTGAAGCTCGCGGGCGTGCTCGGCCTGTACGCCGGGTGGCTCGGCTGGGGTCCGTGGACCGTCGCGCTCGCGGGCGGCTTCCTGCTCGGCGGCGTCTGGTCGATCGGCCTGCTGCTCCTCGGCCGTGCCGGACGGGGCAGCGCCATCCCGTTCGGCCCGTTCATGCTCGCCGGCGCCCTGCTGGCCGTGCTCGCCGGCGAGCCGCTGGCCCGGGCGTACGTCGAGGTGGCGCTCGGCGGCTGAGCAACCCCGAACGGCTCAAGGCGGCGCCGAGATCCTCCGAGAGGACATGCAAGAGCGGTCCGACCGGGGTCGCGGGGGCGCGCAGCGCCCTGCCGGAGGAGAGGCGGTCGCCCGTGGGGGCACGTACAGCCGTGGGTCTCGACATCGGCACCTCGAGCGTGCGGGCCGCAGAGCTCACGTTCGGCCGGGGTGGCACGACGTTGACCCGCTTCGGGCAGGTCGCCCTGCCCGAGGGCGCGGTGCGCGCCGGGGAGGTCGTCGACGCCGAGGCCGTCACCGCCGCCGTCAAGCAGCTGTGGTCGCAGGCCCGGTTCACCACGAAGAAGGTGGTGATCGGTGTGGCGAACCAGAAGGTGGTCGTCCGCCAGGTCGACCTGCCGTGGATGCCGCTCGCGGAGCTCAAGGCCACCCTCCCGATGCACGTGCAGGACTTCGTGCCGATGCCCGTGGAGCAGGCCCTGCTCGACCTGCACCCGCTCGAGGAGCTCACCAACGAGAACGGCGCGCGCATGCACCGAGTGCTGCTCGTCGCGGCCGCGCGGGAGATGGTCGACGCCACCCTCGCCGCCGTCACGGGCGCCGGCCTGAAGCCGGTGATGGTCGACCTGACGTCGTTCGCGGTGCTGCGCTCGCTAGTGAAGCCCGACGTGCTCGGCCTCGGCGAGCCGGAGGCCGAGGCCCTCGTCGACGTGGGCGCCCGGGTCACGAACATCGTCGTGCACCAGGCCGGCGTGCCGCGGTTCGTCCGCATCCTTCTGCTCGGCGGCGCCTACCTCACCGAGGCGGTCGCCGAGCGGCTCGGTGTCCCGCTGGACCAGGCTGAGGCCGTCAAGCAGAGCACCGGGCTGGCAGCCCTCGCCGGCGGCGCCCTGGACCCGACGCCCGAGGGCCGCGTGCTGGAGACCGCGGGGGAGTCCTTCGTCGAGCAGGTCCGAGGCTCGCTGGACTACTACCTCGCCCAGCCCGGCAGCGTCCGCATCAGCCGCCTGCTGCTCAGCGGCGGCGGCGGGCAACTGCCCGGGCTCGCGGAACGGATCGCCGCCGCCACCCGGCTCCCGGTGGCGCACGCCACGCCCATGGCGGACCTCGCGATCGGCAAGACGGGCCTGACCGAGGAGCAGCTGAACTACGTCGCGCCCCTGGCCACCGTGCCGGTGGGCCTCGCACTGGGGTTGGCCTCATGACGCAGACGACACTGGACCCCGGGACCGACCCGACCGGGCCGGGCGCGGAGCAGCAGGCCCGCCCCGCGGTCCGTGCCGCGGCGGCCCCCCTGCCCCGGGTCAACCTCCTGCCCGCGGAGATCCGCGAGTCCACGCGGCTGCGCGCCGTCCAGGCGGGCCTCGCCGGCGGCGTGCTGGCCGCAACCGCCCTGGTCGGGCTCGTGGCCCTCGCCGCCGCGGCCGACGCCGAGACGGCCCGCGAGGAGCTCTCGTCCGCCCGTACGGCGGCAGCGCAGGTCGAGGGGCAGGTCAACGAGCTGTCCTACGTGCGCGGGGTCTACGCCGAGGTGGAGGCCGCGGAGGCGGCCGTCACCACCGCGCGGGCTACCGAGGTGCCCTGGTCGCGGCTGCTCAACGACCTGAGCCTGACCATTCCCGAAGGCGTCTGGATCGAGACCGTGACGGTCTCCCCGGGTGCTGCCGCGACGGCCGGGACCGCAGCGACCTACGGGTCGATCACCTACACGGGCCGCGGGCGCAGCCACGACGACGTCGCCACCTGGCTCGAGGCCCTGGCGGCGCAGCCCGGGCTCACCGACGCGACCTTCACCACCTCCGCGCAGGACGACACCGGCGCGGTGCCGACCGTGACGTTCAGCTCGACCGCAACCGTGACCCAGGAGGCCCTGGCCTCCGGAACGGAGGGGTGATGTCCAAGACCCGCCAGTGGATCGCCCTGGCCGCGGCCGTCGTCCTCGCCGTCCTCGGGCTCGGGTGGTTCCTGCTGGTCAGCCCGATGCGCAGCGAGGCCGCGGAGCTGACGTCGCAGACCGAGCAGCAGCAGCTGCAGACCGCGACGCTGACCCGCCAGCTGCAGGTGCTGCGCGGGCAGGCCGCCGAGCTGCCCGCCCAGCAGTCGCGCCTGGCCGAGCTGGAGAAGGAGCTGCCGGAGACGGTCGCCCTCCCCGAGCTCATCCGGCTGCTCACCGCCGCGGGCGCCGAGACCGGTGTGGAGATCGTCTCGATGGCGCCCAGCGCCCCCGTGGCGAGCGGCGCCATTTCGGAGGTGCCCTTCACGCTGGTGGTGAACGGCGGCTACTTCAACCTCGAGCAGTTCCTCGGGGCCCTGGAGGACCTGCCCCGGGCGTTCCTCGTCGCCGGTTTCTCCCTGGCCCCCGAGGCCCAGGATTCCAGCGAGCTCCAGATGACCCTGAACGGCAAGGTGTTCACGAAGGCCGTGCCGGTGGACGCGGCGTCCCCGGCGGCGGCCGGCGCCGCGGCGGCTCCGACCACCGACACCGCGACCGACACCGCCCCCGAGACCGCGGCCGACGCCGACGTCGTGCAGTCCGCCGTCAGCACCTCGTAGGAGCTGGGCGGTGAACACCAGGTTCTCCCGCTCCCGCCGGTCTACGCCCCACGCTTCCACTCCCGCTCCCGCTCCCGCTGCCGCGGCCGACCCGGTGCTGCTGCCGCCCGAGCGACCGGTCGAGCAGCCCGCGCCCGGCTCCCACGGCCTTCGCACGATGTTGCTGGCCGCCGCGGGCGGCGTCGGCCTCGGGGTCGTCAGCTGGTTCGGCGTGCTCCCCGCCGTCACCGGGGGCGGCGACACGAGCGCGGAGGCGCTGCCGCCGTCGCGCTCGCGGGGTCCGGTACGACGACCAGGGGCTCGGGCGTCGGCGCCGGCGGCTCACCGTCCTCCTGCAGGGGCACGAACGGGTTCCGGGGGCTCGGCGCCGGGCCCCCGGGGCTGGGGGCAGCACC
>JALYNB010000254.1 GCA_030773395.1 Actinomycetota bacterium | reverse complement strand
GTGACGTGCTGGGTCACGCCGGCTGCGAGTGCGGGTGTCTCCGCCGCTGCCGGCGGGGCGCCGACGGCGGTCATGGCGAGAAGGGTCGCGACGAGCGCGGTCGCGATGCGACGCATGAGCTGCTCCTGGACGGGTGTCGAGAGCGAATGGAGGTTTTCTCGACGTGGTGGCGCGGCGACAACATCGCCGCCCGCTTCCGACTGTGGACTTCGAGTCCGGGACTGGGGACCGTTTCGCGAGTGTGCTCCTGTTTCCACCGACACGTCAGGAGCGGGCGGATAACGGCGTGCTAACGATTCCCTGGCGGCCCGCCGAAGTCCCCTTTCCGGGCAGGGACTAGTCAATTCCGCTCAGCACGTCTGCCGGGATGGACGAGCGCACGCCCGCAGATCATCGCTTTCGGCGACGGTACGTGGTCGATCGGCCGCGACGCGTTTCCGTGCGCCGATCAATCGGTTCGTGGGCGAGCAGCGGGAACTGCGCCCGCGTGTCCCGTTCACCCGCCGACGGCCCACCGCCGGGTGCCGGCGGCGGCGGGGGGCGGTCCGCGGCCCGGTCGGGGCTGCCCGGTTCGCGTCGGGAACCCCTGTTGTCGGGAACGCCGCACCGCGGTAGGAGAGGGAGCGACCCTCAACCCCGTCGGCAGGAGCCCGCATGTCCCTCGAACGCCCGATCGCGCCAGACCCCTACGACGTGCTGCCGCAGGTGCCGTCGTTCACGCTGTCGAGCGAGGACGTCCGCGACGGCGAGCCGATGCCGGCCGACCACGCGCACGGCTCGGTCGGCGGCGGGAACGTCTCGCCGCAGCTGGCGTGGTCGGGCTTCCCCACGGAGACGAAGAGCTTCGTCGTGACGTGCTACGACCCGGACGCGCCCACCGGCAGCGGCTTCTGGCACTGGGTGCTCGTCGACGTGCCCGCGTCGACCACGTCCCTGGCCAGGGGCGCCGGCAGCGGGACCGACCCGGCGGGAGCGTTCTCCGTGCGCAACGACTACGGCGAGACCGGCTTCGGGGGCGCTGCCCCGCCGCCCGGCGACCGGCCGCACCGGTACGTCTTCGCGGTCCACGCCGTCGACGTCGAGAGCCTCGGGGTGCCGCGGGAGGCGACGCCCGCCTACGTCGGCTTCAACCTGGCGTTCCACACGCTGGCCCGCGCCACGCTGCGGCCGACCTACCAGCTGGGCTGACCGCCGGGGCAGGGGTGCCCGGCCCCCACCTACGCTTGCCCCGTGCGCGTCGCCGTGATCTCCGACGTCCACGGCCGCGCCGACGCCCTCGCCGACGCTGCCCGCGGCGTGGACGCCCTCCTCTGCCTGGGGGACTTCGTCCTGTTTCTCGACTACGCCGACCATGCCCAGGGGATCATGGGGTCCCTGTTCGGCGCCGAGGCCGTCGGCAGGTTCGTCGCGCTGCGCACCGCGCGCCGCTACGACGAGGCCCGCGAGGTCTCCCGCTCGCTGTGGGCCGGGCTCGGCGGCGACAAGGAGGAGGTCGTCGCCCGCGAGGTCCGCCGCCAGTACGACGAGCAGCTGGTCGTGCTCGCGGCCACAGGCGTGCCGACGTACCTCACCTTCGGCAACGTCGACGCGCCACCGGTGCTCCGCGAGGCGCTGGCCGCGCTCGGCGCACCTGTCGACCGACTCCGGCTGCTCGACGGCGAAGCCGTCGACCTCGACGGCAAGCGTGTGGGCTTCGTCGGCGGGGGGCTGACGAGCCCGATGCGCACGCCCTACGAGGTGACCGAGGAGGCCTACGCCGCCTCCCTCGCGGCGCTCGGACCCGTCGACGTGCTGGCCGTGCACGTGCCGCCGGCGCTGCCGGAGCTGACGTACGACGTGGTCGCCCGCCGGTTCGAGACGGGGAGCCGGCCGACGCTGGACGTCGTACGTCGGACGCAGCCCGAGCACGTGCTGTTCGGCCACGTGCACCAACCCCTGGCCCGACGGCTACGCGTGGGCCGCACCGAGGCCGTCAACGTCGGGCACTTCCGGCAGACCAGGCGGCCGTTCCACCTGGAGTGGTGACGGGCACCACGGGGAGGGGCCGGTCGGGCCGAGGCGGTGCCACCCGCCGCGCCGGGGCGCACTAGCCTCGGCCCCCGGACGGCGACGGCGCCGCCCGCGGACGACCGGAGGACGCATGGCCGACAGTGCCACCGGCACCATCACGATCGCCGCGGGCCCGAAGGCCGTGATGGACGTGATCGCGGACTTCCCGGCCTACCCGCAGTGGGCCAACGGCGTGAAGACCGCGGAGGTCGTCGACCCGGGTGCGGACGGCCGGCCGCGGAGCGTGCGCTTCCACCTCGACGCGGGCGTCGTCAAGGACGACTACGTGCTGGCCTACGACTGGGCACCCGACGACAGCCGGGTCGAGTGGCACCTCGTCGAGGCGAAGATGCAGAAGGACCAGCGCGGCTCCTACAGCCTCGTCGAGCGCGGCGGCGAGACCGAGGTGACCTACGAGCTGTCCGTCGACATCTCGATCCCGATGATCGGCATGTTCAAGCGCCGAGCCGAGAAGGCGATCATCGACACGGCCCTGCGCGACCTGAAGAAGCGCGTCGAGGGCTGACCCGCCGTGCGAGTCCTCCTGTTCACCGGGAAGGGCGGGGTCGGCAAGACCACCGCGGCGGCGTCCGCGGCCGTGCTCGCCGCCCGGCGCGGGCTGAAGACGCTCGTGCTGTCGACCGACGCCGCGCACTCGCTGGGTGACGCGCTCGGCACGCCGCTCGGCCCCGCGCCCGTGGAGGTCGAGACCGGGCTGTCCGCCGTGCAGGTCGACACGCAGCGCCGGCTCGAGGTCGCCTGGCGGACGGTGCAGGACTACCTGCGCGACGTGCTCGAGCGCTCCGGCGTCGACCCCATGGAAGCCGAGGAGCTCACCGTCCTGCCCGGGGCCGACGAGGTGCTCGCCCTCCTCGCGCTGCGCGAGCAGGCCGCGTCGGGGCGGTACGACGCCGTCGTCGTCGACTGCGCCCCCACCGCAGAGACCCTGCGACTGCTCGCCCTGCCGGAGGCGCTGGCCTGGTACATGCAGCGCGTCTTCCCGGCGCACCGTCGGGTCGCGCGGGCGCTGTCGCCGCTTCTGTCGCGCGCGTCCGGCTTCAGCCCCCCGCCGGATGCCGTGTTCGACGCGGTCGAGCGGCTGCACGGCCAGCTGCGCGAGGTCCGGGCCCTGCTCACCGACCCGGCGTCGTCGTCGGTGCGGCTCGTGCTGACCCCGGAGGCGGTGGTCGTCGCCGAGGCGCGCCGGACGCTCACCGCGCTCGCGCTGCACGGCTACCGCGTCGACGAGGTTCTCGCCAACCGCGTGATCCCCTCCGACGGGGCCGACCCCTGGCGCGCCCGCTGGGCGCAGGCGCAGGCGGCCCAGCTCGCCGAGGTCGACAGCTCGTTCGCGGGGCTGCCGGTGCGCCGGACCCCGTACCGGCCGGTCGAGCCCGTGGGGCCGGACGAGCTCGCCGAGGTCGCGCGGGAGACGTACGGCGACAGCGATCCTCTCGCCCTCGCCCCGCCCGCCGACGAGCCGGTGCGCGTCGAGCGCACCGTCGACGGCTTCCGCCTGTCGCTCGCCCTGCCGCTGGCCGACCGCGGCGACCTGCAGCTCACCCGGTCGGGGAACGACCTCGTCGTGACCGTCGGCGCGCAGCGGCGCGTACTGAGCCTGCCGTCGGCGCTGCGCCGCTGCCAGGTCGCGGGGGCCGCCCTGCGCGACGGCCGGCTGGGCGTCGACTTCGTGCCCGACCCGGCGC
>JALYNB010000253.1 GCA_030773395.1 Actinomycetota bacterium | reverse complement strand
CCAAGGAACGACGTGCCGGACCGTGGCGTGCGGTAGGGAGCGGGACAGAGACAAGTCGCGTGGGCGACTCGGGCGCTGTGGTCCGCGGGCACGGCTGATGCGCCCTGCCGCCCGGGTCAGCGCGTGCGCGAGGCAGGGCCGGCGTGACCGAGAGGCAACGATCCGGAGCCGACCTCCGGACCGGGGAGGGATGAACCGCACTTGGATCTGTGGGTGATGGCTCGAGTCGCGGCTAAGCGGTCCAACTCAGCGAGGCCGGCACCGCTTTCGGCGGAGTCACTCGACGACGCGGGTCTCAGGCTCGAAGGCCCCCCAGGCGAACCAGAAGGTGTCGATGTGGTCGACCCGCTCGAGCTGGCGCCCCATCAGCGGCCCATCGACCGCTCGGCCAAGGATGTCCCATGTCGAGCCGGTCTCTGCGTCGGTGAAGTGGTTGGGACCGGACGCGGCGAAGGTCAGCCGGCGCCCGGCGACAGTGGGACGGAAGACTCCCGTGGCGGCCACCTGCCGGCCGTCCGCAACCCGCTCGGTGTCAAGCGCTGAGCGCAGGCCCCCGGCCGCGAACACCACCACCGGCCGGTCGGCGACGACGAGCTCGAGCACCCGCGCCTGGGCAAGCCTCCGCAGCGGCACCGCCACCGGGTCGGTGTCGGACGGCAGGGCCAGCACTCGCTCCTTGGGAGGGAAACGATCGTCGGGCGGTTGGTTGAGCAGGAACGGGTCGCTGCCCAGCTCGTCGTACCCGATGTAGGGGTTGCGGCCGTAATCGCGGTCGACCCCCGTTTCGCGGCTGAGCACCCACCCGTCGGGGTGCGCCTCCCGCCACTGGGACCACGCGACGGTGGCGACCGGGACCCGTTCGAGCTCGACTCCGGCGAGGACTCCGGCGATGGCCTGGCCCTCCAGCTGCGACCACAGCGACTCGGTCTGCCGGTCGTACATCACCAGGTCGGACAGGTAGAGCTTGCCCGACGTCCCGAACGTCACCAGCCGCTTTCCCACTCGCCGGTCGAAGGCGAGTGCCGAGTTGCACAGCGGGCAGTACGTCACCGCCACAGGTACCCCACGGAGCGTGTCGTTGACGATCTCGTGCCACACCATGATTTGCACGGGGTAGGCGCGGGATTGGCCGCCGAGCTCGAGCGCGAGCACCGCCTCGGCGTCCTCGAGCCACGTGACGTCGGAGGCCGCCTCGAAGCGCGGGTCGTCGATGGCGGGGATGCCATCAGGAGGTGGCCCGCCGGAGATGACCCGGATGGGGTCGACCAGCGGCTTGGGCAAGCGCGGGTCCTGCATGTCGTCGAGCGCGCTGGGAACGTCCTCCTCGGGGCCGGCCTGCACGCCTTCCAGCACCACCGGCGCCGGTGCCGACCCGTCCGTCACGTGCCTACGTGTTGCGGAGCCGCCGCAGGCGGCGAGCAGCAAGAGCGCGGTCAGCGTCACAACGACACTCACAGCCAGCCGCCGGGGGACTCGGGGCACGGACCTCATGGCGCCACCCTTTCCTCACGCTGCGGCTCCACCTCGTTGGCGCCCCCGGCGCCGCGGCGGACGCCCCACGCGACGAGCGCGACACCCGCCACCAGCGCGGCACCCACGACCAGCAGCACCCGCGGGTCGAACGCGGCGACTGACCGGGCGAGGTGAGCCTGCAGCCCGGTGACGGCCTCTACGACTGGGTCGTCGCTGGTGGCGCCCGCGAGCACGCGAAGCTCGTACCCGCCGTACCACATCACGTAGACCCCAGCCGCGAGCAGCAGCAACCCACTCACGCGCGCAAGGACAGGGCTGGCCCGGCGCAGCGACCGGGTGTAGGACGTCCCGGCGACCGCGGCCCCAACGGCGAGCAGCAGCACGACAATGCCCATGCCGACGCCGTAAGCGACGAAGGTCGCGACGACGCCGAGGATCTCACCCACACGCAAGGCGGTGGAGATGACCGCGAGGAACGGCGCAACGGTGCACGACAGCGAGGCCAGCGCGAAGGACACGCCGTAGATGACCTGTGACCACCACGCTCCCGTCGGGCCTCGTCCGTTTCGATACAGCCACGGCAACGCGAGCGAGCCACCGCGCAGCACCCGCACGCCGAGCGCGAGAAGTACGACGCCGAGCACGACGGTGACCACGGGCAGGTAACGTTCGACCGAGACTGCGATCGGCGCGATCACGGCCCCGAAGAGGCCGAACACCGCGACGAACCCGAGTGTCATTCCGCCGGCGAAGCGCCCCGCGCGCAGTAGCGCGACGGAGCGCCCGCCAGTGGCGCCGTCCGCGACGAGCAGCGCGAGGTACGCCGGCAAGAGCGCGAAGCCGCACGGGTTGAAAGCCGCCACCGCGCCGGCCACGAGCGCGAGGGCCAGCGGCAGCTCGCCGGTCACGACGTCTACCCCTCGTTCTCCGTGAGGGCGGCCAGTCGCTCGCGCAGATCGTCGGCAGGTAGCGCCCCCTGAAAGGTCTCGATCTCGCCATCGGCGTCGATGAACGTGAAGGCTGGCTGGGTCACCACCCCGAACCTGCTCCAGATGCTGCCATCGCCATCCACGACGTGGGCGAGCTTGCCGGTGCCGGTGTCCTCCACGAACCGGCGCATAGCTGCGATCTCGCCCCGCCCGGGCACGCCGATGACCGGCACACGCCCCGCGAACTCGGCGGCGACATCCGCCACCTCGGGAGCCTCTGTGCGACAGACCGTGCACCACGGCGCCCAGAACCACAGCACCGCGGGCTCGCCGTCGAGCTCGGCGGCTGCGTCAAAGCGCTCGCCAGTCAGAGTCGTCGCGGTGAAGGTGAGCGGCGCGGGGTCGTTCGCCGCGGGTGCCGCACCCGACTTCGTGCCCCCCGCCGACGTGCCGCCGCACGCCGCCGCGAGCAGTACCGCCGCGAGGACCCCGGCCAAACGCAGGCGCATCCGCCACCTCCTCCACCTGGGTGCCGGAAGACGGACCCAGCACGACAATCAACATCAGCGACGAAGCTCACACCCGGCCGTTGAGCGCCGCGCGAGACTCCTGCTCTCGTGTCCCGTGTCCTCGTCCCACGCGGTGAGCAGCTCTCCTGGTGAGGGGTTGCCCAGCCACCGCACCTGGCCGTCGAGAACGTAGGTCGGGGTTCCGACGAGCCCTTCGGGGGTCATACGACCTCGCGGGAGCCGGTCCAGGTCCACCATCTCGACGTCGG
>JALYNB010000252.1 GCA_030773395.1 Actinomycetota bacterium | reverse complement strand
GGCGCGCGGGACCGGACAGCGCGGTCACGACCGCACCCGCCGGCGGGGCTCTCGAGCTGCAGACACGCGCTTCCTCGTCAGGTGGCAGGACGCGTCCGCGGGCCGGGCCGCGCGCGGGGCGCGACGGTGGCGCGCGTCGCGCGGTCGCCGCGATGCTAGCGCCGCCGGCGCCGGTGTTCCTGCTGCCACGACCGGGCAGGCTGACTCCGCCGGACGAGGGCACGAGGGCTGTCACACCCCCGCACTACTGTTCGACAGGATCACGGCGACGGGCCGCACGCCAGCAGGGCGCAGCAGGCCCACCGAGCGGAGGGACTCACCGACGGTGAGCAGTGCGACGACGGACAGCCCGACGGCCACCGGTGCGGGTGGGTGGAGCGACCTCGACCGGCGTGCGGTCGACGTCTGCCGGGCCCTGGCGATGGACGCCGTCGAGGCCGCCGGCTCCGGCCACCCGGGCACGGCGATGAGCCTGGCCCCGGCCGCCTACCTGCTGTTCCAGCGGCTTCTCCGCCACGACCCCACGGAGCCCGACTGGGCCGGGCGTGACCGGTTCGTCCTCTCCGTCGGGCACTCGAGCCTGACCCTCTACGTGCAGCTCTACATGTCGGGCTACGGGCTCACGCTGGAGGACCTGAGGCTCTACCGCCAGTTCGGCTCGCTCACCCCGGGCCACCCGGAGCACGGCCACACGCTGGGCGTCGAGACCACGACGGGACCGCTCGGCCAGGGCGTCGCGAACGCCGTGGGCATGGCGATGGCCTCGCGGTTCGAGCGCGGGCTGCTCGACCCCGACGCCCCCGAGGGCGAGTCGGTCTTCGACCACACGATCTGGTGCTTCGCCTCCGACGGCGACCTCCAGGAGGGCGTGTCGGCCGAGGCCTCCAGCCTCGCCGGGCACCAGCGCCTCGGCGACCTCGTCGTGCTGTACGACGACAACCACATCTCCATCGAGGGCGACACCGACGTGGCCTTCAGCGAGGACGTGCTGGCGCGCTACGCGGCGTACGGCTGGCACACCCAGCGGGTCGACGACGCCGAGGACGTCGTGGCCCTGCAGGCGGCGCTCGAGGCGGCGCGCGACGAGCGCGACCGGCCGTCCCTCGTCGCGATGCGTTCGATCATCGCCTACCCGGCGCCGAACGCGCAGAACACCGGCAAGTCCCACGGGTCGGCGCTCGGCGCCGCCGAGGTCGCCGCCACCAAGCAGGTGCTCGGCCTCGACCCCGGGCAGTCCTTCGCCGTGCCGGAGGATGTGCTCACCCACGCCCGCCAGGTCGTCGACCGGGGCCGGGCCGCACGGGCAGAGTGGAACGGCCGGTTCAACGCCTGGGCAGCGGCTGCCCCGAAGCGCGCCGCCCTGCTGGAGCGGCTGCGCTCGCGCACCCTCCCGACCGGCTGGGTGGAGGCGCTGCCCGTCTTCGAGCCGTCCGCGAAGGGGATGGCCACCCGCGTCGCGAGCGGCAAGGTGCTCTCGGCCCTCGGAGCGGTCATCCCCGAGCTCTGGGGGGGCTCCGCCGACCTCGCCAGCTCGAACAACACCTGGATCGACGGGGCGGCGAGCTTCCTGCCGGAGGCCGCGGAGGGACGCAGCCCCTACGGGCGCAACATCCATTTCGGCATCCGCGAGCACGCGATGGGCTCGACGATGAACGGCATCGCCCTCCACGGCGGCACGCGCGTCTACGGCGGCACCTTCCTCGTCTTCAGCGACTACATGCGGCCCGCGGTGCGGCTCGCGGCGCTGATGCAGCTCCCGGTCACCTACGTCTGGACACACGACTCGATCGGCCTCGGCGAGGACGGGCCGACCCACCAGCCGGTGGAGCACCTCGCGGCCCTCCGGGCGATCCCGGGCCTCGACGTCGTCCGCCCGGGCGACGCGAACGAGACGGCGGTCGCGTGGCGCAAGGTGCTCGAGCAGACCGACCGGCCCGCGGCGATGTGCCTGACGCGGCAGGGAGTCCCCACGCTCGACCGGTCCGTGTTCGGGGCGGCGCAGGGCACGGCGCGCGGCGGCTACGTCCTCGCTGACGCGAGCCGCGGCGCACCCGAGGTGATCATCATCGCCACCGGCTCGGAGGTCTCCCTCGCGCTGGGGGCCCGGGAGCGGCTCGAGGCCGACGGCACCCCGACGCGCGTCGTGTCGATGCCCTGTCGCGAGTGGTTCGCCGAGCAGGACCGGGCCTACCAGCAGAAGGTCCTGCCGCCGGCTGTGAAGGCCCGGGTGTCGGTGGAGGCCGCGGTGTCCATGGGCTGGCGCGACCTCGTCGGCAGCGACGGCGAGTGCGTCGCGATCGATCACTTCGGCGCCTCCGGTCCCTACGAGGTGATCTTCGAGCAGTTCGGCATCACGCCGGAGCGGATCGTCGCGGCCGCCCACGCGAGCCTGTCCAAGGCCGGGGCGACCAAGGGCGCCACGACCGGGAGCTGAGCGACCGGGGACCGAGCGACCCGGGACCGAGCGACCGGTCGGCCCGCCCGGTCCGTTGCGACAGGCCGGGCAGCCACCAGCCAGCCACCCCCAGACCCGTGGAGGGAACACGATGACCCAGCAGAACGAGGCCCTGCGGCAGCTGTCGGAGGCCGGTGTCGCGGTCTGGCTCGACGACCTCTCGCGGGAGCGGCTCCGGTCGGGCAACTTGCAGCAGCTGATCGACGAACGCTCCGTGGTCGGCGTGACGACGAACCCCTCGATCTTCCAGAAGGCCCTGTCGCAGGGCGAGGCCTACGACGAGCAGATCCGCGACTTGGCGCTCCGGGGCACGGACATCGGCGAGACCTTGCGGGCGGTCACGACCTGGGACGTGCGCGCCGCGTGCGACGTCCTGCGGCCGGTGTTCGAGGCCACGGGCGGGCGGGACGGCCGGGTCTCCATCGAGGTCGACCCGCGGATCGCGCACGACGCGGCCCGCACGGTTGCGGAGGCGCGCGCCCTCTGGTGGCTGGTGGACCGGCCCAACCTCTTCATCAAGATCCCGGCGACGAAGGCCGGCCTGCCCGCCATCGCCCAGTGCCTCGCGGAGGGGATCAGCGTCAACGTCACGCTGATCTTCTCCCTGCAGCGCTACCGGGCCGTGATGGACGCCTACCTGGAGGGCATGGAGCGGCTCCGCGACGCCGGCGGCGACCTGGCGCCCGTCCAGTCCGTGGCCTCGTTTTTCGTCAGCCGCGTCGACGCCGAGGTCGACAACCGGCTCGACGTCCTGGCCAAGGAGAGCGACGCCCAGACCGCGGAGCGGGCCCGCGGCCTGCGGGGCGAGGCTGCGATCGCCAACGCCCGACTCGCCTACGAGGCCTACGAGCAGGTCTTCGGCAGCGAGCGGTGGAAGACGCTGGCCGACGCCGGGGCCTCGCCCCAGCGCCCGCTGTGGGCGTCCACCGGTGTCAAGGACCCGGCGTACGACGACACGCGCTACGTCATCGAGCTGGTCGCGCCCGGCACGGTCAACACGATGCCCGAGGCGACCCTGCAGGCTGTCGCCGACCACGGCCGGATCCGCGGCGACGCGGTGACCGGCGCGTACGACGAGGCGCGCGGGGTCCTCGAGGACCTGGCGAGGCTCGGGGTCGACTACGACGACGTCGTCGAGCTGCTCGAGCGCGAGGGCGTCGAGAAGTTCGAGCAGGCCTGGGACCAGCTCATCGAGTCGGTCACGCAGCAGCTAGAGGCGGCCGGCGCGCAGGTCGACGGGGACGGCTCCACCTCGCCGCTCGGGGGCGGTCCGGCTGCGGCGGACCGCGCGGGGTCCGCTCGGTGACCACCCCGCCCCACCCGCCCGGCCCCGAGGACGTCGCGGAGGCGGTGCGCGCCGGGCACTGGCCCAGCGAGCTGCCCGGTGC
>JALYNB010000251.1 GCA_030773395.1 Actinomycetota bacterium | reverse complement strand
GACATCGCCGGGAACGTGGAGGCCAAGGAGACGATCACCCAGACCGTCTCCGTCAACGTCGACACCACCCCGCCGAGCATCAGCGGCAAGGCCGTCAACGCCGATGGCACTGAGCGCAAGACGAACGGCCACGGCTGGTACAACAGCCCGGTCGACGTCAAGTTCACCTGCGCCGACACCGGCTCGGGCCTGCAGACCGGCGTGGCCGGCTGCGCCGGCGACACCACCCTGGCGAACGACGCGACGCTCGACGTCGATGGATCGGTCAAGGGCGCGACGGCGACCGGCGACGCGGTCGACGTGGCCGGCAACAAGAGCTCCATCACCTTCGGCCCGGTCCTCATCGACCAGACCAAGCCGACCCTCAGCGGCGCCGCCTCGGCGACCGGCCGGAACGCGGCCGGCTGGTACAAGGGCGACGCGACCGTCACCTGGACCGGCGTGGACCCGCTGTCCGGCATCGACCCGGCCACCCAGCCGGCGGCCACCACGGTCACCGGTGAGGGCGCGGCTCTCGTCGCCGGCCCGGTGACGATCAAGGACAAGGCCGGCAACACCAGCCTCGAGGCCAAGGTTGAGGGCATCAAGATCGACCGCACCGCCCCGAGCATCAGCGGTGCCACCGTCAACGAGGACGGCACGCCCCGCGCGGCGAACGCAGACGGCTGGTTCAACAGCGGGGTCAAGGTGGCGTTCAAGGCGACGGACGACCTGTCGGGTGTCCAGGAGGTCGTGGGAGGCAAGACCCTCCTGACGGACGGTGCCAACCAGAGCGTGACCGGATCGGCCACCGACCTGGCCGACAACTCGGCCTCGACGACGGTGACCGGCGTCAACATCGACAGCCAGGCGCCGTCGACCACCGCGAACAACTCCTGCGACGGCAGCAACGGCTGGTGCCGCGGCAAGACGGCCACCGTCGTGCTGGACGCGCTCGACCAGGTGGGTCTGTCCGGCGTCAAGGAGATCCGTTACGCGATCAACGGCAACCCGGAGCAGTCCGCGGCCGGCGCAAGCGCGACCCTGACGGTTCCGCTGGAGGCCAAGAGCGGCACCGCCACCGTCGCCTACTACGCCGTCGACAAGGCCGGCAACAAGGAGGCCGCAGGCAAGGTCTCGCTCAAGTACGACAACATCGCCCCGACCGTCACCCACACGGTCACGCCGGCGGCGAACGCAGCAGGCTGGAGCAAGGCCGACACCCTCGTCCACTTCGACGCCAAGGACGACGACCTCGGCTCCGGCGTCGATACCGCCACCATCACGCCCGACACCACCGTGACGGCGCAGGCCACCAAGGCGGCGGACGGCACGATCACCGGTCAGGTCGTCAACGGGTCCGCTAAGGACCTGGCCGGCAACCTCGGCACGGACTCGGTCACCGTCAAGCTGGACAAGACCGTCCCGACCATCAGCGCGGCGATCAAGAGCGGCACCCTGGGCTCGAATGGCTACTACACCGGTCCGGTCACCGTCGGGTTCGAGTGCGGCGACGCCCTCTCCGGGATCGCCACCTGCCCCTCCGACGTCGTCCTCAACGGCGACGGCAAGGACCAGAGTGTGAGCGGTACGGCGGTCGACAACGCCGGGAACGAGGCCTCCGCCAAGGTCTCCGGGGTGAACATCGACTCGCTGAAGCCGACCGTCACGGTCACCGGCGCCAAGGCCAGCTACACCCTCGGCGAGGCGCACGGCATCACCTGCGCGGCGACGGACGCCACCAGCGGGGTCGACGCGAACGGCTGCAAGGTCACCGTCATCGGCGGCACGGCGAACGGCGTGGGCAGCTTCACCTACACGGCCACGGCCAAGGACACCGCGGGCAACACCCAGAGCGTCAGCGGCGCCTACACCGTGATCTACAAGTGGGAGGGCTTCCTGCAGCCGATCAACGACACCGCACACCAGGTCGGCACCTCGACCAGCATCTTCAAGGCGGGCAGCACGGTCCCCGCGAAGTTCCAGCTCAAGAAGGCCGACGGCACCGTCGTCCAGGCCAACACCGCTCCGGCCTGGCTGACCCCGGCCAAGGGCAGCGCCACCAGCGCCGCCGTGGACGAGGCGGCCTACAGCGACCCCGCCACCAGCGGGAGCACCTTCAGCTGGAGCAGCACCGACTCGCAGTACCGGTACAACTACGGCACCGCGAAGACCCAGGCGAACTACTACTGGCGGATCGGCACCAAGCTCGACGACGGCCAGATCTACTACGTGAACCTCGGCCTCCGCTGAGCACCACGCAGTAACAGCACCGCCCCTCCGGCGTTTCTGCACTCCGGTCCCCGGAATGGTCCTGGGGCCGCCGGGGAATCGCTGGCACCGTGAAGCCGCAGCCCGACGACGATTCGCTCGAAGAGCACTACGCCGCCGCCGCCGAGGAGTGGGAGAGCTCCGGCGAGCGCGACCTCTGGGAGCCGGTCGTCGCCGACGGCGTGTAGCGCAGCCTCCTCCGAACGGTCACACCCCTCCACCGACCGGGCGAAGGCGGCTGAAAGCCCTGCCCCGCACCGTCGTACGGGCCGATCCTGCTCCCCAGTCGACGGCACAGGAGGAGCAGGCATGGGCTGGTTCGGGTCAGCACGTCCGGCGGAGCCGGACCCCGCGATGGGCAACCCCGTCGTACGGGGGCTGCGCGAGCAGCTCGCCGCCGGTCACTGGCAGCCGGCCGCGCAAGCCCTCGCGTCAGCGACCGACCCCGACACGCGTGCCTTCCTCGTCTGGACGCTGTCGCAGTGGCCGGGCCGGCCGGCCTGGCTGGACCAGTGGGTCGACGCAGCCCCCGAGCACCCCGACGGCTACCTCTTGCGCGGCGCCCGCGGCATCGGGTGGGCGTGGGAGGCCCGCGGCAACGGGGACGTGGACACCGTCAGCGGCACCGCGTTCGGCACGTTCTGGGAGCGGCTCCGCGTCGCCGAGCGCGACCTCCTCGCGCCGCCGAGCTCGCGCCCGACGACGCCGCACCCTGGGCCCAGCTGCTCACGACCGCCCGCGGCCTGCAGCTGCCGCCCGACGAGCTGTGGGAGCGGTTCGACCGCGCCCGGGAGCAGGCACCCCTCGGCTACGCTGCGCACGCCGGGATGCTCTGGCGCCTCACCGCGAAGTGGGGCGGCAAGACCGACGACACGCTACGCCTCGCGTACACCGCGTCGGACGCCGCGCCTCCCGGCTCGCCGCTGCACTCCCTCGTCGCCGAGGCCCACATCGAGCACACCGTCTTCCTCGCGATGGAGGGCCGCTCCGACGAGGCCCGCTGGTACTGGCAGGAGCCCCGGGTCCTGAGCGACCTGCGGCTGTCCGCCGAGCGGACCCGGGCCGCCGCCGGCCCGTTCACCCCGCGGGCACGCAACGTCCTCGCGTACGCCGCCTCGCGTGCCGACCTCCGCGACGTCGCCCACGAGCAGTTCGCCGCGCTGGGCGACGTGCTCGTCGAGGGCCCCTACCAGTTCAACGCACACCCGGGGAAGCTCTTCGCCGCCGACCGCAAGAAGGCGGGGGTCCGGTGACGCTCCTCGACGCCCCTCCCGGCCGGAACGCGGCGGCCCACGCCCAGCCCGCCCCGGGGCTGCTGACCCGCGCGGCGCTGTCGCTCGCGCTGGTCGTCGCCTTCCCCGTGCTCGTCCTGGCGTTGATCGCCCTGGTCGTCCTCGTCAACGTCGCGATGGCGGCGGTGGCGAAGGTGACGGCCTTCGTCCTGCTCCCCAGCATCCTCGCGGTCGTCGCGCTGCTCGGCGCGCTCCGCCCGCTGGTCCGGAGCGAGCGCCGCGACACGTCGTACGGCGTCGAGGTCGGCCCCGCCGGCGAGCCCGCTCTCTGGTCGCTGGTCCGGGAGGTCGCGGCGGAGGTCGGGACCGCCCCGCCGGACGTCGTCGTGCTGACCCCGGGGACGGACGCCTCGGTCCACGACGAGACGCTGCTGCTCGGCCTGGTCGTGCGTCGCCGGGTGCTCACGCTGGGGGTCGCGCTGCTGTCGCTGGTCGACACGGCGCAGCTGCGGGCTGTGCTCGCGCACGAGCACGGCACTACGCGGCCGGCGACACCCGGCTGTCGGCGCTGACGTACCGGACGCGCGAGGCCGTGGACCGGGCGGCCGTCGAGATGGGGCCGGGCCGGCTGGGCGCCGTGTTCCGGTGGTACCGCGGGCGCCACGTCCGGCTCACCGAGCGGCTCAGCCGGGCGCAGGAGGCGGCCGTCGACGGGCTGTCCCTGCGGGTCGCCGGCGCGGAGGCGAGCGCGGAGGCGCTGCGCCGGTCGGCGCTGGGCGGGCGGCTGTTCGACGCGTACCTCGAGGCGCACGTGGAGCCCCTGGCCCAGGCGGGCCTGCGCCCGCTGGACCTCTACGGCGAGTTCCGCGGCTACTGCTTCGACCCCGGCATCGCGCAGCGCGCCGGGGGGCTCCTCGAGTGCCTGCTGGAGGACGAGGGGCACCCCTCCGACACCCACCCGCCGCTGGCGGCCCGACTCGCCGCACTCGGGGGGTCGCCGACCACCGAGGGCGTGCCGTTCCGGCTCGCCGCCGAGCAGCCGGTCACCGGGCTGCTCGCGGACCCCGACCGTGTGGTGGCGCGCTCCTGCCGGGCGGGACCCGTCCGGTGGGCCCCGCCGAGGTCGCGGGGGAGGTGTTGGAGCCCGGGCGTCGCCGGCGGGCCACGAGGGTGTGGTGCGCGGTGCCGCCCGAGTCGTCCGCGGACCTCGGGAGCGTGCTGGCGCTGCTCGCGAGCCCCCGGCGCGAGGTGGTGGTGCGCGGGCTCGTGCCCGACCTGGACCGGATGCCGGAGTTGCAGCGGCGCGAGGTCCTGGACGACGTGACGG
>JALYNB010000250.1 GCA_030773395.1 Actinomycetota bacterium | reverse complement strand
GCGCGCCTTAGCGTGAGCGCGCCGACCGGGAGGAGCGCCGACGTGACCGAGACGACCACGGGCGAGACGCGGCGTCTCGCCCCCGGCGACCCCGCGCCGGAGTTCACGCTCCCCGACGCCGACGGCGACGAGGTCGCTCTCGCTTCCTTCCAGGGACGCCGCGTCGTCGTCTACTTCTACCCGGCCGCGGCCACCCCCGGCTGCACCGCCCAGGCGTGCGACTTCCGCGACAACCTCAGCGACTTCTCGGCGGCGGGGCTCGAGGTGCTCGGGGTCAGCCCCGACCCGCAGGGGAAGCTCCGGGCGTTCCGCGACGCGCAGGGGCTCACCTTCCCGCTGCTCAGCGACGTGGAGAAGTCGGTGCTGACGGCGTACGGCGCGTGGGGCGGGAAGAGCATGTACGGCAGGACCGTGACGGGCGTCATCCGGTCGACCGTCGTGGTGGGCGCCGACGGCACGGTCGAGGCCGCGTACTACAACGTCCGCGCCAAGGGTCACGTCGACAAGCTCCGCCGCGAGCTCGGCCTGTAGCGCAGCCGGTCCTCGACCGGCGGCGCTAGTCTCGACCACACGCGAGTGTGGCGGAATTGGCAGACGCTGTCGGTTTAGGTCCGGCCGCCTTCGGGCGTGGGGGTTCGAGTCCCCCCACTCGCACGCCGCCCGGCCCGGCCCGGCCCTTACCGGGCGGGGCGCGGGCCCGCCAGCAGTTCCGCGAGCCTCGGGGCCAGGGCCCGGAAGGCGCGGCCCCGGTGCGAGAGCCGGTCCTTCTCCTCGGGAGTGAGCTCGGCGACCGTGCGGTCCTCGCCCACGAGGTGGACGATCGGGTCGTAGCCGAAGCCGCCGGCGCCCCGCGGCTCGAACGAGATCCCGCCGAGCATCTCCCCCTCGCTCACCGCTTCGCCCGCGCCCGGGACGACCGCGGCCGCCGCGCACGCGAAGTGCGCGCCCCGCAGCTCCCGGGGGAAGCCGTCGAGCTGCGCGAGCAGGAGCCGGAGGTTCTCCTCGTCGTTCCCGTGGCGCCCGCACCAGCGCGCCGACAGGACGCCGGGCATGCCGTTCAGCAGGTCCACGCACAGCCCGCTGTCGTCGGCGAGGCAGGGCAGGCCGGTGACCTCCGCGGCGTACCGCGCCTTGGCGAGCGCGTTGTCAGCGAAGGTCAGCCCAGTCTCGGGCAGCTCGCGGAAGTCGGGCACGTCGGCCAGACCCACCAGCTCGAGGTCGAGCCCCGACTGCCCACCGAGGATGCGCCCGAGCTCGGCGACCTTGCCGGGGTTGCGGGTGGCGAGCAGGACGCGCGTGGTCACGGGCCTCAGTTCCACGACGGGTTCACATCGCTTCCGGGGACGGCTGCAGCGTGCGGGGCGCCGGCCTCGGCGCGGCGAGCGCGGCGGTCTGCACGCCGGTGAGCGCCGCGCAGCCGGTGACGGCCAGGTCGAGCAGGGCGTCGAGCTCCGCGCGGTTGAACGCGGCGTGGCGTCCCGACCCCTCCGCCGTCCCCTGCACCTCCACGAACCGCCCCTCCCCGGTCACGACGACGTTCATGTCCGTGCCGGCGGCCACGTCCTCGTCGTACATGAGGTCGAGCCGCGGCTCGCCGTCGACCATCCCGACGCTGACCGCCGCCACGCTCACGGGGAGCACGCGGGTCGGCTTGCCGACGAGCGCACGGCGGTCGGCGAGCCACCCGACGGCGTCGGCCAGTGCCACGTAGGCGCCGGTGATCGCGGCCGTGCGCGTGCCGCCGTCGGCCTGCAGGACGTCGCAGTCGAGCGCGATGGTGTTCTCGCCCAGCGCGCCCAGGTCGATGCAGGCCCGCAGCGACCGGCCGACGAGGCGGCTGATCTCGGCCGTCCGCCCGCCGATCCTGCCCCGGACCGACTCACGGTCGCTGCGCGTGTGGGTCGCGCGCGGGAGCATCGCGTACTCCGCGGTGACCCAGCCCAGCCCGGAGCCCCGGCGCCAGCGCGGCACGCCCTCGGTGACGCTGGCCGTGCAGAGCACGCGGGTGCGGCCGGACTCGATCAGCGCGGACCCCTCGGCGTGGTCGGACCACCCGCGGGTGATCACGACGGGGCGGAGCTGGTCGGGCTGGCGGCCGTCGGGTCGCGTCATGCGGGCGACCCTAGTGGCGGGTGCCCGCGCCGCCCCCGCCCTGCCCAGCCGCCCGCCCACCCGCGCGCCCGAAGCACACTCCCGACGACGAATAGGGCGTCCCCGGCGCAAGGGACGCAGGGGTGGTCGACGTGCGCGATCCGGGTGAGGATCTCCGTCGGGAGGTGGAGGTGACCCAGGTGGTGCGCACGGTCGGTCGGCTGGCCGGACTCGTCCCCCCGTGGCTGGGGCGGCCCGGCGGCCACCTCGTCCGGGGGCTCCTGCTGCGCCGCAACCCCTCGTTCTTCCGCGCCGTCGTCGACGGCACGTCAGCGTTGCTGCTCGTCCTCGACGAGGAGGGCCGCATCGTCGTCGCGAACGCGGCGGTGCTGCGCTGCACCGGCTGGTCCGCCGCCGACCTGGTGGGCGAGCGGTTCGTGGACGTCCTCGCGGTGCCCGAGGAGGCGGCCCTCGCCGAGGAGGCGATCGCGGACAGCTTCGAGACGGGCACGGCCCACCCGCAGGAGGGCGAGTGGCTCGACCGACAGGGCGGGCGGCGCCGCGTGGCCATGCAGAACAGCATGCTGCGCGACCGCCACGACCGCGCCTACGCCTACGTGAGCATCGGGGTCGACGTCACGCAGCGCCGCCGGGAGGAAGCCGCGCTGCGGCAGCGCGCCGACACCGACCTGCTGACCGGGCTCCGCAATCGGGGGGCGTTCTTCGCCGCGCTGGACGAGGCGCTGGCCGGACCGGACCCCGGGCCGAGCGCCGCCGGCTCCGTCGGTCTGCTGTTCTGCGACCTCGACGGCTTCAAGCAGGCGAACGACAGCCACGGCCACGCCGCGGGCGACAGCGTGCTCGTGGAGGTCGCCGCGCGCCTGCGCCGTGTCGCCGGTGCGGGTGGCGTCGTCGCGCGCATCGGCGGGGACGAGTTCGTGCTGCTGCTGCGGCCGGCCGACGACCGGCGGCTCGCCACGGCCGCGCGGGCCGTGGAGGAGGCCGT
>JALYNB010000249.1 GCA_030773395.1 Actinomycetota bacterium | reverse complement strand
CGCGCAGGTGCTCGCCGAGGAGCGCGGTGAGCGCGTGCGGCGCCAGCGCGTTGACGGCGAAGGTCATCTCCTGCCCGTCGACGCTGCGCCGGGGCGTGCTCCCCCGCACCCAGACCCCCGCGTTGTGGACGAGCGTGTCGAGGCCGCCGGGCGTCAGCCGCCGCAGTGCGTTGGCGAGGTCGCGCACCTGGGCGAGGTCGGCGAGGTCGCCGACGGCGAGCTCGACCCGTCCGGGCCCTCGCCCCGCAGCTCAGTGACGACGGGCTGGCCCCGCTCCCGGCTGCGCGCGTGGACGACGACGACGTCGCCGTCGGCGGCCTCGCGGGCGAACAGGCGGGCCGTGGCGAGCCCGATGCCGTCGGTGGAGCCGGTGATGCAGGTCGTGGTCACGCCCAGCAGCGTCCCCCGTGCGTCGACCGCGACCCTCCCGGGCAAGGCGGTCGGCGTGGCAACCCTCCCTCCCAGCGGCGAGCAGCACGAGATCGCGGCGGGTGACTACCGCGCGGTCGCGGTCGAGGTCGGCGGCGGTCTGCGCGAGCTCACGCACGCCGGCCGGCCGCTGCTCGACCCGTTCGATGTCGAGGCCCTGCCCGACGGCGGGCGGGGCCAGGTGCTCGCCCCCTGGCCGAACCGCCTGCGCGACGGGCGCTGGACCTGGCAGGGCCGAGGTCTCCAGCTCCCGGTGAGCGACCTCGGCAAGGGCAACGCCAACCGCGGCCTCGTCCGGTGGGCGGGCTGGACGGCCCGGCTGCAGGCCGGCTCCCGCGTGGAGCTCGCCCACCGCCTGCAGCCGCAGCCGGGGTACCCGTTCCGGCTCGACCTGCTGTCGACGTTCGAGGTGGACGCCGAGCGGGGTCTCACCGCCGAGCTGCGGGCGACCAACGCCGGCGCGGCGCCCGCCCCGGTCGCCCTGGGGGTGCACCCCTACCTCGCCCCGCCGCACGGCGGGCCGGTCGACGAGTGCACGCTGCGCGTCCCCGCGCGCAGCCGCGTCGTCGTCGACGAGCGCGCCATCCCGGCCGGCACCGAGCCGGTGGACGGGACGGACGTCGACTTCCGCAGCCCGCGGCGGATCGGCGGCTCGCGGCTGGACCTCGCGTACGGCGACCTCGAGCCCGACGCCGACGGCGTCGTGCGGGTCGTGCTCGCCGCCCCGAACGGGGAGGCCACGGAGCTGTGGTCCACGTCCGGCGCGGCGTGGCTGCAGGTCTACACCGGCGACACGCTGGCCCCGGAGCGCCGCCGGCGCGGTCTCGCGGTGGAGCCGATGACCGCGCCCGCGAACGCGCTGGCCAGCGGCGAGGGGCTCGTCGTGCTCGAGCCCGGGCGTCGCTCACCCTGCGGTGGGGCGTGCGGCGACGCTGACGGGCTCCTGAGCCGCGCGACTTATGTCCCGTTGCGGTGAGATGGCCGACAGCGCCCGTCGGGGCGTCGTGCCCGCGGCGTGTCACGTGCGAGTCTTCCCCCCGCCGGGTCGCGGGGGCGGCCCGCTCCGCCCCTGCCTGCGACGCCCCGGAGGACCCGTGTCGACCTCGGTCGGAACCAGCAGCCGCGGCCGCCTGGACACCTACTTCTCGATCAGCGAACGCGGCTCGACCGTCGAGCGGGAGGTGCGCGGAGGCCTCACGACGTTCTTCACGATGGCCTACATCGTCGTGCTGAACCCGCTGATCATCGGGACGGTGCCCGACGTCGACGGGCGGTTGCTCGGCATCCCGCAGGTCGCGGCGGTCACGGCCCTGGTCGCGGCCGTCATGACGCTCGCCATGGGCCTGGTCGGGCGCTACCCGTTCGCGATCGCCGCCGGTCTCGGGCTCAACGCGGTCGTGGCGTTCGGCCTGGCGAGCCGGATGTCGTGGGCCGACGCCATGGGCCTCGTCGTCCTCGAGGGCCTCGTCATCACGGCGCTGGTGCTCACCGGCTTCCGCACGGCGGTCTTCCACGCCATCCCCACCGAGATCAAGACCGCGATCAGCGTGGGCATCGGCCTGGTCATCGCCCTCATCGGGTTCGTCGACGCCGGGTTCGTGCGCCGCACCGCAACGGGCCCCGTGCCCGTCGAGCTCGGCGTCGGCGGCGAGCTGAAGGGCTGGCCGACGCTGGTCTTCGTTCTCGGGCTGTTGCTCATGGCCGTGCTGGTCGTCCGAGGCGTCAAGGGCGCGATCCTGCTCGGGATCGTCGCGACGACCGTGCTGGCGATCGTGGTCGAGGCCGTCGCCGGGATCGGCCCGTCGGTCGGGGCGGACGGGGCGGTCAACCCGGTCGGCTGGCAGCTCAACGTCCCGGGGCTCCCCGAGGACGTGGTCGGTCTGCCCGACCTGTCGCTGCTGGGCCAGTTCAGCCTCCTCGGCGGCGTCGCCGAGGTCGGCCTGGTCGCCGCCGTGCTGCTCGTCTTCACCCTCCTGCTCGCGGACTTCTTCGACACGATGGGCACGGTCGTCGGGGTCGGCGCCGAGGCCGGGCTCCTCGACCGCGAGGGGCAGCTGCCGGGCGTCACCCGCGTGCTGGCCGTCGACTCGCTCGCCGCGGTCGCGGGCGGCGCCGCGTCGGCCTCGTCGAACACCACCTACATCGAGTCGGCCGCCGGAGTGGGCGACGGGGCGCGGACGGGCCTCGCGAGCGTCGTGACCGGCGGGCTGTTCCTGCTGGCCCTGCTGTTCACCCCGCTGGTGGCCGTCGTGCCGTTCGAGGCGGCCTCCCCCGCGCTGGTCGTGGTCGGCTTCCTCATGCTGCTGCAGATCCGCAGCATCGACTTCAGCGACTTCGCGCTCGGCTTGCCGGCGTTCCTCACGATCGTGGTCATGCCGTTCACCTACTCGATCACGGCGGGGATCGGGGCGGGTCTGGTCAGTTACGCGGTGCTCAAGGCGGGCAGCGGCCGGGCCCGCGAGGTGCACCCCCTGCTCTGGGCCGTCGCCGCGGCCTTCGTCCTGTACTTCGGCATCGACCCGCTGCGGCAGGTCATCGGCGCGTGAGGGAGCAGGCCGGCGTGATGCCTGTCCCACCCGGCGTGCCTGCCGTGTCCGGAGACGACCCGCGGGCAGTCTGGCGGCCGTGACCCGGCGTGCCCTGATCCTGCTCGTCGCTGCCGCGCTGGCCATCCGGCTGCTCTACGCCCTGCTCGCGCTGCGCGGCTACGTCCCTACCACCGACGCGCTGCACTACCACATGCTGGCGACGTCGGTCGCCGAGGGACGGGGGCTCGTCCATCCGTTCCCCCTGGGGTTCGACCACCCCACAGCCTTCCGGCCGCCGCTGTGGCCGCTGCTCCTCGGCGCCCTCTACGCGGTGACGGGGCCGAGCGTGGGTGCGGCGCAGGTCCTCACGGCTGCGCTCGGCGCCGCGGCCGTCGTCGGGCTCGCCCTCCTCGTCACCCGGCTCGCCGGTCGCTCGGCAGGGCTCGCCACGGGTGCCGTCGCCGCACTGCAC
>JALYNB010000248.1 GCA_030773395.1 Actinomycetota bacterium | reverse complement strand
TGCCGCTGGGAAGAAAGGTCCCGTGGGAGGACGAGCAGGATGACCCCGCACGTGGGTGCCGACGGCCTGACCGGCCGGTCGGCGTTCCCCCCGATCGCCGACTACGGCTTCCTCTCCGACTGCGAGTCGCTGGCGCTGGTCGCGCCGAGCGGCAACGTCGAGTGGCTCTGCCTGCCCCGGCTCGACTCGCCGAGCGTCTTCGGCAGCATGCTCGACCGGGACGCCGGCGGGTTCCGGGTCGGGCCGGCCGACCTCACCGTCCCCCTCGACCGGCGCTACGTCCCCGGCACGTTGGTGTTGGAGACGAGCTGGGGCACGCCCACGGGCTGGCTCGTGGTCCGCGACGTCCTGCTCATGGGGCCCTGGCACCACGAGCACGAGCTGTCGAAGACCCACCGGCGGGCGCCGACCGACTACGACGCCGCTCACGTGCTGCTGCGCAGCATCCGCTGCGTCTCCGGCGAGGTGCAGGTCGCCATGGACTGCGAGCCGCTGTTCGACTACGGCCGGGTGCCCGGCCGGTGGGAGCACACCGAACTGCTCTACCACCAGGGGGTCTGCCGTGCGCCCGGCGTCGACCTGGAGCTGACCCTCACCACCGACCTGCGGCTGGGCTTCGAGGCCGGCCGGGCCACCGCCCGGACCCTGCTGCGCCAGGGTGAGACGCGCTTCGTCGCGCTGTCGTGGAGTGAGCACGCCGCGCCCACGACGTACGACGACGCCGCCTCGCGGCTCACCTGGACCGCGCACCACTGGCAGCACTGGCTGGCCCGCGGGCACTTCCCCGACCACCCGTGGACGGGCCACCTGCAGCGCAGCGCGCTCACGCTGAAGGGCCTCACCTACGCCCCCACGGGGGCGCTCGTCGCCGCGGCGACGACGTCGCTGCCGGAGCAGATCCCCGGCGAGCGCAACTGGGACTACCGCTACACGTGGATCCGCGACTCCACGTTCGCGCTGTGGGGCCTCTACACGCTGGGCTTCGACTGGGAGGCCGACGACTTCTTCGCGTTCGTCTCGGAGCTCGCCGACGACGACCTGCAGGTCATGTACGGCGTGGGCGGGGAGCGCAGGCTCGACGAGGTCGTGCTGGAGCACCTGTCGGGCTACGAGGAGGTGGGCCCCGTCCGGGTGGGCAACGGCGCCTACGACCAGCGCCAGCACGACGTGTGGGGTGCGGTGCTCGACTCGGTCTACCTGCACACGAAGTCGCGCGACCGGCTGGATGAGCGCACGTGGCGGGTGCTGTGCCGGCAGGTCGACGCCGCGATCGCGCACTGGCGCGAACCCGACCGGGGGATCTGGGAGGTCCGCGGCGAGCCCCGGCACTTCACCTCGTCGAAGGTCATGTGCTGGGTGGCGCTGGACCGGGGCGCGCGCCTCGCCCGGGTGCGCCGCGACGACAAGCTCGCCGCCGAGTGGCAGACGATCGCCGACGAGATCCACGCGGACGTGTGCGCGAGCGCCATCGACGAGCGCGGCGTGTTCGTGCAGCACTACGACACCACCGCGCTCGATGCCTCCGTGCTGCTGTTGCCGCTGATGCGCTTCCTCCCGGCCGACGACCCGCGGATCCGCGCGACCGTGCTCGCGGTCGCCGAGGAGCTGACGGAGAACGGCCTCGTGCTGCGCTACCGCACGGAGGAGACCGACGACGGGCTGGCCGGCGACGAGGGGTCGTTCACGATCTGCTCGTTCTGGCTGGTGAGCGCCCTCGTGGAGATCGGCGAGCTCGAGCGGGGGCGTCAGCTGTGCGAGCGGCTGCTCGGGTACGCGAGCCCGCTGGGCCTCTACGCCGAGGAGATCGACCCGAAGACCGGCCGCCACCTCGGCAACTTCCCGCAGGCCTTCACGCACCTGGCCCTGATCAACGCCGTCGCCCACGTGATGCGGGCCGAGGGGTTCGTCTGGCTCACCCGGCAGGGCTGAGGGGCGTGACGACCGCTCCCCAGCGGGCAGGAGTCTCGCGCCGCCCCGCGGACGCCATGCCCACGCGAACCGGAGGACCCGTGACCGACCACCGCATCGGCATGATCGTGCCGAGCTCCAACCTGACGATGGAGACCGAGCTGCCGCGGATGCTGCGCGACCGCGAGACGCTCCTGCCCGACGAGCGCTTCACGTTCCACTCCAGCCGCATGCGGATGAAGCACGTCACGCCCGAGGAGCTCGCGCGGATGAACGCGCAGACCGAGCGGGCGTCGCTGGAGCTGGCCGACGCTCGGCCGCACGTCGTCGCCTCCGCCTGCCTGGTAGCGATCATGGCGCAGGGCCCCGGCTATCACGACCACGCCGAGGGTCAGATCGCCGGTGTCCTTCAGGGCGAGGGTCTCGACATCCCCGTCGTGAGCAGCGCCGGTGCGCTGCTGCGCGGGCTGGACGCCCTAGGCGCCCGGAGGATCGCCATGATCACGCCGTACGTGAAGCCACTGACGAAGCTCGTCGCTGACTACATCGAGGACGCCGGCGTCGAGGTGTGCGACGCGCTCAGCCTCGAGGTCTCCGACAACCTCGCGGTCGCCCGGCTCGACCCGCAGGCGCTGCGCGAGCACTGGCGCAAGGTCGACGTCGGCGACGCCGACGCGCTCGTGCTCTCCGCGTGTGTGCAGATGCCGTCCCTGCCCGCGATCCAGCCCGTGGAGGACGCCGCGGGCCTGCCCGTCGTGTCGGCGGCGACGGCCACGGTGTTCACGATCCTGTCCGAGCTGGGCCTGGAGCCACGCGTCCCGGACGCGGGCCGACTGCTGAGCGGTGCGGTGCGGATGGCGCCGGGGCCGCGACCGACGCCGGAGCCCCCGACCGGCGAGGCGCCGCCCACCGCCGGCGCCGACGAGCCGTACGCCGCGGCAGCGCTGTAGCGCATGGGGGGTACCGACCTGCCCGACAC
>JALYNB010000247.1 GCA_030773395.1 Actinomycetota bacterium | reverse complement strand
CCTCCCGCTCGTTGCGCCCGGCGGCGAGCACCCCGCCCGCGGGGTCGAGGACGACGGCCCCCACCGGTACGTCGCCCGCGGAGGCGGCGGCGGCGGCCTCCGCCAGGGCTACCCGCATCGCCGTCTCCCAGGGCACGGCGCCCGCGGGCAGGCCGAGCGTCACGCCCCCCGGACCTGCTCCAGCTCCTCGACGAAGCCGCAGTCCTCCGCGAGGGCGGTCAGCACGTCGGCGGGCAGCAGGCCCTCCTCCGTGCAGAGGACGAGGAGGCGCTCCCCGGACGTGCCGAGGTCGGCGAGCAGGCCGGCGTCGCCCGCCGGCTCGGCGGCCGGTCGGTTGCTCTCCTCGTCGGGGTCGGGGAGCTCGAGGTCGGCGTCGGCGAGCAGGCTCGCCACCTCGCTGCCCCCGACCGCCCTGCGGTCGGACAGGAAGACCCGCGGGTCGCCCTTGTCGTCGACGCGCACGACCGCGAGGTACTCGTCGTTCTCCTCGAGCAGCAGGAGCCCCGGGCCTGGACCGTCGCCCACCGCGTCGCGCAGCAGGTCGGTGAGGGTGTCGAGGTCCTCGACGTCCCCGAGGTCGAGCTCGCGAGCCGTCCACCCGCGCTCGGTGCGGGCCAGCGACACGGCGAGGTAGGGCACGGGGACAGCTCCCGGGGTGTGGGGTCGACGCCGCGCCCTGATCAGCGCGACGCGCCGGTTACTGCCCGCTCCAGCGCGTCGGCGAAACCGAGCCGACGCGCGATGGCCACGAGCATCTCGTCGGCGTAGGCGTCGAGGTCGGCCAGGACGGCACCGAGCTCCATCTCGTCGAGCCCCAGGTCGGCGAACATGCTGAGGTCACCGACCGGCCACACGTCCTCGAGCTCGTCCTCGTCGGGCACGTCCATGCCGAGGCGCTCCAGCACCTCGTTGGCCAGGTCCCATGCGACGCCGGCCGTCACGTCGGAGAGGAGGAGCCGCTCGCGGCCGCCCTGCAGGCGGACCGCGACGAAGAACTCGTCGGCGACGTCGACCAGGCCGAGCACGTCGCCGGACCCGCCCTGCTGGCGGAGCGTGTCGACGAGCCCCTGGAGGTCGCCGGTCAGCCGCGGCGGCAGCAGGTCGACCTGCCACCCGCCCTCACCGCGCTGGCACGAGACGGCGAAGGAGCGGTCGTCGTCACCGACCGGCACGTCGCCCACCCCCCGCCTGGTTCCCCGTCGGCACAGAAGCCTCCCCGGGCCGGCGCGCCCCGCGCCGTCTCCGGGCATGCTGCCACGTCCGCCGGGACCCCCGGCACTCCCGGCGGCCGAATGCGGGACCAGGCTTCCGGCGAGTCGCGGTATGACCCTCGGAGGACGGGGTAGGCGCAGCGTCGATCACGACTCCCCGATCCCTGGAGGGAACTCCTATGACCAACCGCAACACGTTCGTCCGCTCGCTGCACGACCTCGGCCTCGGCGCCTGGTTCGGCGGCTCCCTCATGGGCGCCATCGGCCTGAACGGCGCCGCCGCCGACGTGGACGACCCCACGCAGCGCGCTCGCGTCGCCAACGCTGGGTGGGACAAGTGGACCCCGGTGAACGCCCTCGCGATCGGCGTGCACCTGATCGGCGGCATCGGCATTCTCCGCGGCAACAGCCACCGCATCGCCGGGCAGAAGGGCGTCGCCGGCGCCACCGTGCTCAAGGCCGGCCTCACGGGCGCCGCGCTGGTCGCGACCGCCGCCAGCCGCGCCGCGGGCCAGAAGGTCATCAGCGCGGGTGACGTGCCCGTCGCCGGCGGCACCGACCCGCTGCCCTCGACCCCGCCGGACGTCGCGAAGGCCCAGAAGCAGCTCAAGGTGCTGCAGTGGGTCATCCCCGCCCTGACCGGCGCGATCATGGTCATGAACAGCTACCAGGGCGAGCAGCAGCGGGGCGACCAGGAGCTCAAGGGCGTCGTCGGCCGCATCGGCCAGGGCACGGTCGGCGGCCTCCTCGGCGCCGGCAAGCTCGCCAGCTGAGACCGCGGGGGCCCACCCCGACGACTCCGACGCGGCCCGTCCGGCACCCGCCGGGCGGGCCGCTCGGCGTACGGGCCAGCGGGACTCAGCCGAGCGGGGCCCGGGCGGTCAGCAGGAGCACCCCGTCGTGCTCGTACGGGAGCGTGGGGTCGGCGGGCAGCCGCCGGAGGCGGAGGTCGTCGGCGTGGCCGCGCAGGGCCGCCCGGATCGCGCCCTCGTCGACCGGGTACGACGGCAGGCACTCGCCGCCCAGCTCGTAGCTCGGCATCCCGGCCATGAACGCCGCCACGAGGTGCCCCCCGGGCACGGCAGCGTCGGCGAAGCTGCGGCAGAGCTGCTCGAACTCGGCGGCGACCCCGGTCACCGACTCGGCGACGAAGAACATGGAGACGAGGTCGTGGCGCCGGCTGGGCAGGGCGAAGGCGTCCCCCCGGCGGACCTCGACCCGCCGCAGCACGTCGTCGACGTCGTCGGGCAGGGCCGGGTTGTGCTCCCGGCACAGCGCCCAGAAATGCTGCCAGCCCGGCCCGGGCCCCTTCTCGCGGACCCGCTGCAAGTAGCGCAGGTTGGGCGTGCTGCAGTCGACGGCCTCGAGCCGCCGGCTCGCCGCCGCGACGAGCATCAGCGGGTAGAGGTTCGGACCGGTGCCCACGTCCAGCGACGAGGCGAGGCTCCCGGCGGGGATGGCGGCGTAGTGGGGTGAGAGGGCTGCGATAATGTCGCGGTCGAGGGGGTGCACCGTGGCGTAGTTGTCGGCCACGTAGCCCCCGGTGTCGAAGCGCTCCCAGGCGACGTCGCGGTTGTGGGTCCGCTCGAGGCGGCCGCAGCCACGATCCGCCGTCACCAGGGCTCGACCCGCAGGGCGGCCACGACGACCGCGGCGACGGGCACGTCGACGCACTCCACCTCGGCGACCCGCCACTCCGGCCCCCGGTAGCGGCCCGGCCGGCGCGTCGCGACGTCGCCCAGGGTGGCCTCGAGCTGGGCCTCGACCGTGGCCGGGTCGTCCCCGCAGTGCTCCACCAGCACCCCGGCTCCGGTGTCCTCGTCCTGCACCCAGCCGAGCCCGGCGCAGGCGCGGCGGGCCGGTGTGGAAACACGATGGTCGGCATACACCGCGTACAAGCGGTCGCCCCAGCCGCCCTCGATCGGCGCCGGCACCTCCGGGACCAGGATGCGGCTGCCGGGCGGGATCAGGCTGCTGAGGCGGATCAGGTTGAAGTGGGCGACGCCGGCGACGTGCAGGGCGGCGTCGAAGGCGGCCAGCTCGGTCGGGGCCGCTCCCGTGCCGCTCGAGATGACGATGTCGAGGCCCCGCGAGCTCACCGCCCGAGCCCCGCGAGCGCCCCGCCCTGCCGGGCCGCGAGCCAGGCGGCGAAACGGGGGGGCGACAGCGGCGGGCTCAGCAGGTGGCCCTGCGCGCGGTCGCAGCTCAGGCCGCGCAGCGACTGCCAGTCGTCCATCGACTCGACGCCCTCCGCCACCACGGTCAGGCCCAGGGCGTGTGCCAGCGCGACCGTCGAGCTCACGATCGCGGCGTCGCGCTCGTCGCTGCCCAGCCCGGCGATGTAGCTGCGGTCCAGCTTGAGCTCGTGCACGGGCAGGGTCCGCAGCCGGGTCAGGGACGAGTACCCCGTCCCGTAGTCGTCCATGGACAGGCGGACCCCCAGCGTCTGCAGCTGGGCGACGACATCGGCGGCGCGCGCGGCGTGCACGAGCATCACGTCCTCGGTGACCTCCAGCACGAGGTGGCCTGCGGGCACCCCCGTGCGGCGCAGCATCCGCGCAACCTCCCCGGGCAGCGCGGCGTCGAGCGCGAGCCCCGACAGGTTCACCGAGACGCTGAGCTCCGATCCAGACTTGCGCCACTCTGCGCAGTCCTGCAGCGCCATCGACAGGACGCGACGGGTCAGCTGCGGCATGAGCCCCACCTGTGCGGCCAGCCCGAGGAACTCGTCGGGCTCCAGGAGACCGCGCTCGGGGTGCTCCCAACGCACGAGCGCCTCGGCACCCACGATCCGGCCCGTGGCCAGGTCGCACTGGGGCTGGTAGTGGCAGACCAGCTGTCCCGCCTCGGCGGCCGTGTGCAGCTGCGCGATCGTCTGCAGCCGGTTGCGGTCGTGCCGATCACGCTCGGGCGCGTACAACGCGTAGCCCGAGCGGGCCTGCTTCGCCTCGTACATGGCGACGTCGGCGCACTGCAGGAGCCCGGCGGCGGTCAGGGCGTGGTCGGGGCACAGCGAGATCCCGATGCTGACGTCCAGGTGCAGCTGCACCCCGTCGAGCTCGAACGGGCGTCGCAGCGCGTCGCGGACGCGGGCGGCCAGGGCCTGCGCCTGCGCGGCGTCGGTGCCCGGGCCCAGGAGCAGGGCGAACTCGTCCCCGCCCAGCCGGGTCAGGGCGTCGTCGTCCCGGAGCACCTGGCCCAGGCGCGGGCCGACCGCCCGCAGGAGGTCGTCGCCGACATGGTGGCCCAGCGCGTCGTTGATCTCCTTGAACCGGTCGAGGTCCAGCAGGAGGACGGCGAGCGTGTCGCCCGGGCGCCGGCGCGCCAGCTCGTCGGCCAGCCGTGCCTGCAGCATGCGGCGGTTGCCAAGCCCCGTGAGCTCGTCGGTGACGGCGAGGCGACGTGCTTCGACGAGCGAGCGCAGCTCCCGGAACGCCAGCGCGGTGCGCGCCGCGCCGCCGAGGAGGGCGGCGGCGGCCAGGACGACGGCGAGGTGGGGGAGGTCCCCGTCTGCGGCGGCGACGAGCACGCCCACGGAGACGGCGGTCACGACGCTGGGCACCACGAGCGCCGGCCCGGACCTCGTCTCCCAGGCCCGGATGACGGGCTGCCACGCGGCGAGCGCCATGAGGGCGAAGCCGACGGGCCAGCCGAGGTCGGCCGGGACCCCCTGCTCGTACGTGCCCTTCGCCTCGCTGAGCAGGAAGTTGAGGTCGGCGACGGTGATCAGCAGCAGCCCGGCGCTCAGGTACGACCACAGGGGGGTGAGCCGCCACGCCTGCGCGGCGAGGACGGCGAGCGTGACGGCGAGCAGGACCATGTCGGCGACGGGGTAGACGAGGTCGACCAGGACGTCACCGGCCGACCCGGTGTCGCCCTTGATCGCACCGAACGCCAGCGCAGCCACGGCCGCGGCCCCGAGGCCCGCGACGAGCCCGTCGAGCCACAGGGCCCGGCTCGCCCCGCCGGCCCGCCGCGCCGCGAGACGGAGGAGAGCGCCGGCGGACAGGGGGTAGAACGGCAGGTACCAGAAGTCCGCGACGTTCGGCGACGGCGCGTCGTCACCGAGCGGCTCGATGACGATCTCCCAACACAGGTCACCGACCAGCCACAGGCCCATGCCCAGCGCCAGCAGCGACCAGGCCGCCCGGTCGGTGCGCTGGAGCGCCGGGCGCAGCCCGACAAGGGCCACGGCGGCGGCCATCACGATGTGGAAGACCCACACGTCGAGCCAGACGACGACCTGACCCGGCTCCCGTACGAGGTGGGCCAGGACGAGCAGCCCGACGCCGCCGAGCAGGGTCCAGCGCAGCGCCGCCACCGCAAGGGTGAGCGGCCGGCGGTGGCGCTCGCCACCCGGCTCCCGCCCGGGCGGCTCCGCGTCGACCGACCCCGGGCCCGACGGCTCGGCGTCCAGGGGCTCGGAGTCCAGGGGCTCGGAGTCCAGGGGCTCGGCGTCCAGGGGCTCGGCGTCCAGCCGCTCGGCGTTCACCCGCCGGGCGTCCAGCGGCGGGGCGTCCGGC
>JALYNB010000246.1 GCA_030773395.1 Actinomycetota bacterium | reverse complement strand
GTCGGGACGTGTCCCGACGGCCGGCGTCCGGTCGTGTTCTGGTGCGGGTGCCGCTGACCTAGTGCGCGGCCACCTCGCGGGAGGCGCCGGCGCCGGTGAGGGACCGCACCTCCATCTCGGCGTACTTCGCCGCGTTGTACTCCTTGCTGGTGACCGTGCCCAGGAATCCGAGGAGGAACGAGGCCGGGATCGAGACGATGCCGGGGTTCGACAGCGGGAACAGGGCGAAGTCGCTGTTGGGGAACATCGCGGTGGCACTGCCGGACACCGCCGGCGAGAACACGATCAAGCCGATCGTGATGATCAGACCGCCGTAGATGCTCCACAGGCAGCCGCGGGTGTTGAACCGCTTCCAGAACAGCGAGTAGAGGATGGTCGGCAGGTTCGCCGACGCCGCGACGGCGAAGGCGAGCGCCACCAGGAACGCGATGTTCTGCCCGTTGGCCGCGATACCACCGAGGATGGCGACGCCGCCGACGACGAGAGCGGCGATGCGGGCCACCCTGACCTCGGAGCCGGCGGGCGGGTTGCCCTTGTGGATCACGCTGGCGTAGATGTCGTGGGCGAACGACGCCGACGCGGTGATCGTGAGACCGGCGACGACCGCGAGGATCGTGGCGAAAGCGACGGCGGAGATGACGCCCAGCAGGATCGTGCCGCCGAGCTCGTAGGCGAGCAGCGGGGCCGCGGAGTTGGCCTTGCCGGGAGCGGCGTTGATGGTCGCCGCACCGACGCGGGAGGCCGCGCCGTAGCCGAGGGTCAGCGTGAACAGGTAGAACAGGCCGATCAGCCAGATGGCCCACACGACCGACTTCCGGGCCTCCTTGGCGGTGGGCACCGTGTAGAAGCGCATGAGGATGTGCGGCAGGCCGGCGGTGCCGAGCACGAGCGCGAGGCCGAGCGAGATGAAGTTCAGCTTCGACGTGTTGTCCTTGCCGTACTGCTTGCCCGGCTCCAGCTGGGCGCCGGCCGCGGCGCCGTCGCCCAGGAGCTGGGAGAAGTTGAAGCCGTAGAGCGCGAGGACCCAGACCGTCATGACCCCGGCGCCCGCGATGAGCAGCACCGCCTTGATGATCTGGACGTAGGTCGTGCCCTTCATGCCGCCGATGAGCACGTAGACGATCATCAGGACGCCGACGACCGCGATGACGAGGCTCTGGCCAGTGCGGTTCGTGATGCCCATGAGCAGGGCCACGAGGCCACCGGCTCCGGCCATCTGCGCGAGCAGGTAGAAGAACGACACGACGAGGGTCGAGGTGGCCGCCGCCGTCCGGACGGGCCGCTCGCGCATGCGGAAGGCGAGCACGTCGGCCATCGTGAACCGGCCCGTGTTGCGGAGCAGTTCGGCGACGAGCAGCAGGGCGATGAGCCAGGCGACCAGGAAGCCGATCGAGTAGAGGAAGCCGTCGTAGCCGTTGAGCGCGATGGCGCCGGCGATGCCGAGGAACGAGGCGGCCGACAGGTAGTCACCGGCGATGGCCACGCCGTTCTGGCGCCCGGAGAACGCCGCGCCACCGGTGTACATGTCGGCGGCGCTCTTGCTGGTGGTCCTGCTGGCCCGGATGACCAGGGTCATCGTCACGACGACGAACGCCGCGAAGATGGAGACGTTGACGATCGGGTTGCCCGGCGCGGCGGCGGCCGGGGCTGCGGCGGCGATGATCATCGGTGGCCGGCTCCTTCGAACTCGTCGCGGATGCGCGACGAGGCGGGGTCGAGGGTCTTGTCGGCGTAGCTGATGTACAGCTGCGTGATGCCGAACGTCGTCACGAACTGCAGGAAGCCCAGGACCAGGCCGACGTTGATGTTGCCCAGCAGCTTCGTGCCCATGAAGGCCGGCGCGTAGGCGGCGAGCAGCACGTACAGGAAGTACCAGGCCAGCGAGGCGGCGGCGACCGGCAGCACGAAGCCGCGGTACCGCTTGCGCAGGTCCTGGAACTCGGGGGACTGCTGCATCTCGGAGTACTTCGCCTCGTTCGGCGTGTACGTCGAGTGCCCCCCCTCGGGCACTTGGTTGCTCACTGGGCCTCCTCCTTGCGACACGACACGGACGGACGCCGCGTCGAGCACAGCCGGGTTCGACGGCTGTGACGGCCCTCACGCTCGCTCCCGTCCCACATTCGCGCAAGGAACCTCGCCGCCCGGTGCGGTTAGTCGCCCTTCCCGGGCGACGAGCGGTCGGTGCGGCGCGACGAGCGGTCGGGGTCGAGGGCGAGCCCGAGCGCCTCGGGTGCGTGCAGCCGGAGCATCGTCCGGTCGACGTCCCGCGGGGCGGTGTGCCGGGTGGCCGCGCTGGTCCCGATCATGACTGCGAACGTCAGGGGGACCGTCCACGCGGCCGGCGCGGCGAGCAGGGCCGCGGGCCACCCCGTCGTCACCGTCCCGGTCAGCGTCGTCAGGACCGCGGTCGCGGACAGCACGGCGCCGACCAGGAGGCCTGCCCCCGCCCCCCAGGCGGTCAGGCCCCGCCACCAGATGCCCAGGACGAGCAGCGGGCACAGGGTGCTGGCCGCCACGGCGAAGGCCAGCCCCACCACCTGCACGACAGGCAGCCCGCCGCCGGGCAGGGTGAGCAGGAGCGCCGCGGCCGCGGCCCCCGCCGCCGCGATGCGGAAGTCGCGGACCGAGCCGCGCAGCACGTCTTGCAGGAGCACCCCCGCCGTCGCCACGAGGAGCCCGGACGACGTGGACAGGAAGGCGGCGAACGCGCCGGCGACGAGCAGCGCGGTCAGCAGGTGCCCTAGCGGACCGGGGAACACGGCGCCGGGCAGGGCCAGCACGACGGCGTCGGTGCGGCCGGTGAGGAACAGCTCGGGGGTGTGGAGCCGGCCGAGCGCCCCGTACACCGGGGGCAGCAGGTAGAACACGCCGAGCAGCGCGATCACGAGCAGCGTCGTGCGGCGGGCCGCCACGCCGTCGGGGTTCGTGTAGAAGCGCACCAGCACGTGGGGGAGCCCCATCGTGCCGAGGAAGGTCGCGAGCACCAGGGCGTAGGTCGAGTAGAGGGGGTGCGCCGCGCCCCCCGCCCCCGACAGGGGCCGGGCCCAGTCCTGGCCGGTGGCGGCCTCCAGGCCGACCACGTGCGGCACCGGGGCGTCGTCCGGGAACTCGACGGTCGATCCCTCGGGGAGCGCCTGGCGGCCGGGCAGCAGCGTGCGGGGCTGCCCGTCGATCCGCACCGCCGTGAGCACCGGCACGTCCACCTGCACGGGAGCGTCGACCCGCACCGCGGTCACGCCCGAGAACACGGGTCGGGCCGGATGGGCCAGACCGGGGGCCCCGTCGGCGCGCCAGGCGAGCACGAGGAACACCGCCGGCACGGCGAGGGCGGTGAGCTTCAGCCAGTACTGGAAGGCCTGCACGAACGTCGCGCTGCGCATCCCGCCACCCGCGACCGTCGTCGTCACGACCGCCGCGACCACCACGGCTCCCAGCCACGCCGGGGCCCCGGTCGTCGCGCGCAGCGTGAGCCCGGCGCCCTGCAGCTGCGGCACCAGGTAGAGCAGGCCGATCCCCACGACCACCAGCGAGCAGATCCGGCGTACGACGGGGGAACCGAGGCGGATCTCGACGAAGTCCGGCAGCGTGTACGCGCCGGAGCGGCGCAGCGGCGCGGCCACCAGCACGAGGAGCACGAGGTAGCCGGCGACGAAGCCGACGGGGTACCAGAGGGCGTCGGCGCCGAAGGCCAGCACGAACCCGGCGACGCCCAGGAACGAGGCCGCAGAGAGGTACTCCCCGCCGATCGCCGCCGCGTTCCAGGTCGGGCTCACCGCCCGCGAGGCCACCAGGAAGTCCGACGTCGTCCGCGACAGCCGCAGCCCGTAGACGCTGATCGCGACCGTCGCGGCGATGACGAGCACGACGGCGACCGCCGCGGGGACGGGGGACCCCGGCGGGGTCACGACCGCTCCACGGCCTCGACGAACTCCCGCTCGTTGCGCTCCGCGAGCCGCACGTAGAGCCAGGCGACCGTGACGAACGCGGGGTAGACGAGCAGCCCCAGCACCAGCCAGGGCAGGGGGAGCCCCAGCAGGCGGGCGTCCCGCAGCCCGGGGGAGGTCCACAGCAGGAGCGGCAGGCCGCCGAGCGGGCACGCCACGACGGCGACCAGGCGGAGCGCGAGGACGAGCTGGGCGCGGACGAGCCCCCGGACCAGCAGCTGGCCGACGTCGGTCTGCTCCGACACCTCGCGGCTCGCGGCCTGCCGCGGCG
>JALYNB010000245.1 GCA_030773395.1 Actinomycetota bacterium | reverse complement strand
GGCGCGGGTCGGGCCTCCCGACCTCGTCGTCGTCAGCGCGGGCGGGTGACGCTCCGGGCCCCCGCTCACCGAGACGCCCCTGGGCGTCTGGCGTGACGTCGTGGCGGCGAACCTGCTACCGCACGTCGGTCGCCGCCCGCACGTTCCTGCCCGTGCTCGCGGCGCGTCCCGGCGGCCGGTACCTCCTCGTGGTGGGTGACACCGCCGAGCGGCCCGTACGGGGCGCCGCGCCGGTGTCGGTCGTCGCGGCGGCCGTGCTGGCCCTCGCCCGCGCGGGCGGCTGGAGGTGCCGGAGGTGGCGGTGACGGCGCTGCTGCTGGGCGTGGTGCGCACCCGTGCCCGACCGGTCGGGGACGACGCCTGGGTCACCGCGGACGACGTGGGTCGGGTGGTGGTGGAGCTCGCGGACGGCCGCCGGCCCGAGCCGGCTGACGGCGTGCTGCGCCTGCTGGACCGCCGCGACATCTGACCGGCCGGGGACCTCGTACCGCCCCCAGCGCCAGTCGGGCGCTACCGGGCTGCGGGTGCGGTCACGTCAGTGGGGAAGCGGTTCACCAGCGAGTACGCCGCCCGCTCCAGGTAGGTCCAGAGCATCTGGTGCGCCTGCGGCGCCAGCCCCAGCGAGTCCACGGCCTCGCGCATGTTCGCGAGCCACGCGTCGCGCTCGCGCTCGCCGATCGCGAAGGGGGCGTGGCGCATGCGCAGCCGGGGGTGGCCTCGCGTCTCGCCGTACGTCGTCGGCCCACCCCAGTACTGCACCAGGAACAGGCGCAGCCGCTCCTCCGCCGCGTCGAGCTCGTCCTCGGGGTAGAGCGGGCGCAGGACCGGGTCCTCCCGGACCCGCGCGTAGAAGCGGGAGACGAGCCGGTGAAACGTCTCGTCGCCCCCCACGTGCTCGTAAAAGGTGACCGCCTGCCGGGGTGCGTCCGCCGTGCCCTCTGCCACGCCTCCATGGTCGCACTCGCACTCGCACTCGCACTCGCACTTGCGCCCGGGATCGGGCGACGGCGACGGCCCCGCCCCGCAGCGGGCGGTAGGGGCATGGGAGGTGCAGATCCCCGGGAGACCGGGCAGGATCCGAGGCCCGGTCGTGTGACCGGACCCTGACCCCTGGAGGACCCATGCCGAGCCGCGACGCGACCACTCACTGGGAAGGCGGACTGGAGGACGGGAAGGGCACCGTCACCCTCGACTCCTCGAACGCCGGGCAGTACGACGTCAGCTTCCCGCGCCGTGTCGCGGACGAGGCCGAGGGCGTGACCAGCCCGGAGGAGCTCATCGCCGCCTCGCACTCCGCCTGCTACTCCATGCAGCTGTCGGCCTTCCTCGCCGGGGCCGGCCACCCCGCCACCTCGATCGACACCACGGCGGAGGTGCACCTCGGACCCGACCCCAAGGGCGGGTTCCATCTGCCGAAGATCGAGCTGACGGTCCGCGCCGTGGTGCCCGGGATGACCGAGGACCAGTTCCGGGAGCTCTCGGAAAAGGCCAAGGCGGAGTGCCCCGTCAGCAAGGCCCTCAGCGCCGTGCCGATGACGCTCGACGCGACGCTGGAGAGCTGACCTCGGCCCTGGTAGGTCCGGCGCCCTCCGCCCGCGCGGCGGTGCGGCGTCGGGCCTCCGCGCCGATCCGGCGCACCATCTGCCCGAACACCGTCCCGTGGAACGGCGTCACGGCCCACCAGTAGAGGTGGCCCGCGAGTCCGCGGGGGACGAAGACGGCCCGCTGGGCGTAGACGACGCGACCCGCTTCCAGCCGCACCCGCAGTTCGAGCCACGCCTCGCCCGGAAGGCGCATCTCCGCTCGGAGCCGGAGCAACTCACCCGGCGCGCGCTCCTCGACTCGCCAGAAGTCCACCGACTCACCAGCCCGCAGCTCGCGGGGGTGCCGCCGCCCGCGGCGGAGCCCGACGCCGCCGACGGCGCGGTCGATCGCGCCGCGCGTCTCCCAGGCCAGGGGGAACGAGTACCAGCCGTTGTCGCCGCCGATGCCCTCGATGACCGACCACAGGTCCTCGGCGTCCGCCTCGACGACCGATTCCCGGACGTCGGTGTAGACCGTGCCGCCCGCCCAGGTCGGGTCGCTCGGCAGGGGGTCGCTCGGCGCGTCCGGCCAGGGAGCGGACGACCAGCGGGTCTCGACCTCCGCCTCGCGGACCCGCTGCAGGGCTAGGGCGACGCCCGCGTCGAAGCCCAGCAGCCCCTCGGGCGGGTCGGGGATCCAACGGGCGATGTCGTGCTCGGTGCAGACGACCTCGTGGCGCAGCGACTGCACCAGGGGCTTGGCGATGGCCGCCGGCACCGGCGTCACCACCCCCACCCAGTGGCTGGACAGCCCGGGGGTGAGGACCGGCAGTGGCAGGATGACCCGGCGCCGCAGCCCGGCGACCGCGGCGTAGCGCTGCATCATCTCCGCGTAGGTGAGGACGTCCGGGCCGCCGATGTCGAACGCCCGGTTCACCTCTGCGGGAAGGCGGCCGCACTCGACCAGGTAGCGCAGCACGTCGCGCACGGCGATCGGCTGGATGCGGCTGCGCACCCACCTGGGCGTGACCATCGCGGGGAGGCGCTCGGTGAGGTACCGCATCATCTCGAAGCTCGCCGAGCCGGAGCCGAGGATGACCGCGGCGCGCAGTACCGCGGTCGGCACGCCCGAGTCGAGCAGGACCTGCCCGACCTCGGCCCGGGACCGCAGGTGCGGCGACAGGTCGCCCTCGGGGGTGAGCCCGCCGAGGTAGACGATCCGGCGGACCCCCGCTCGGCGGGCGGCGTCGGCGAACACCTGCGCGGCCCGCCGGTCGGTCTGCTCGAACCGCTTACCGGTGTCGATGGAATGGATCAGGTAGTAGGCGACGTCCACACCGGCCAGGGCCGCGTCGAGGGACGCGGGCTCGAGCGCGTCCGCCTCGACGAGCTCGACCGACCGGGCCCAGGGGACGTCCCGCAGCCGCCCGGCGGAGCGGGTCATGGCCCGCACCCGGTGGCCGTCGGCCAGCAGCCGCGGCACGAGACGCCCGCCGATGTAGCCGGTCGCCCCCGTCACCAGCGCGAGATCGCCCATGGCGCGAGTGTGCGCCGCCAGCGCCGGGGCCGCAGGAGGAGCGGCCGTCACGCGGGGGGGTGTCCGCCCGCCTGCCCCGGGCCGGCCTGCTGCTCCCGACCCTGGTCCTCCCGGCCCCTGAGCGCGCCGGGACCGTCGGTGCGCACCCAGATCGAGCGCTGCGGCAGCGGGATCTCGATGCCCTCCGCGTCGAACTCCTCCTTGATCCGCTGGCGGAGCGCGCGGCCGACGTCCCACTGCTTCAGCGGCGCGGTCTTCACCACCAGCCGGACGACGAGCGCCTCCGGGTCGATGCGCTCGAGACCCCACACCTCGGGCTCCTCGAGGATGTGCTCGCCGAGCTCCGGGTGCTCGCGCATGGCGTCGGCGGTGCGCTTGATCACGGTCTTCACGTGCTCCAGCTCACTGCCGTACGCCACCGAGATGTCGAGCAGCGCGCGCGACCAGCCCTGGCTCTGGTTGCCGACGCGGAGGATCTCGCCGTTGCGGATGTGCCAGACGGTGCCGTTGACGTCCCGCAGCCGGGTCGTGCGCAGGGCGACCGCCTCGACCACGCCGCTGGCCTCGCCGGCGTCGATGACGTCGCCGACGCCGAACTGGTCCTCCAGGATCATGAAGATGCCGCTGAGGAAGTCGCGGACGAGGGTCTGCGCGCCGAAGCCGACGGCCACGCCGACGATCCCGGCGCTCGCGAGCACTGGGGCGAGGTCGAAGCCGACCTCGGACAGCGCCATCGCCACGGCGACGCCGAAGACCACGACCGTGGACAGGCTCTCCAGCACCGAACCGATCGTGGCGGCCCGCTGCTCACGGCGTTCCGGCAGCAGCGGGGTCGCCTCGAGCACCTTGACGGCGCGCCCGCCCCGGCCCCGGAGCGGGATCCTCAGCGGCCCCGTCCGCGCCGTTCCCGTGACCAGTCGGTTGATCGCCCGGTGCAGCACCCAGCGCAGGACGACGGCCCCGAGCACGATCACGAGGATGCGGAACGGCACCGCGACGTAGGTGGTCGCGCCGCGCGCCAGCTCCTCGTTCCCCGTCAGGTCGAGCACCCACGGGCAGAGCAGCCCGACCTGCGACGCCAGGCCGTCGCCGCAGACCTCGACGGTCTCGGCGTCCAGTACCCGCGTCACCTCTTGCACGGCGAGCACGTCGGTCGGGGCGAGCACGCCCGTCGGGGCGAGCAGGTCCGGGAGGGCAGGCGGCACGAGGGGGCGACTCCTTCGGGAGGGGTGACGGCGGGAGCGGTGACGGCGGGAGCGGCGGCTGGGCGCGACGGACCGAGGACGACCGGCTCCGCCTTGCCTACCTCACCGGCACCCCCGGGTCACGCCGACGACCGCCGGCGCGCACGTCGTACCGGTCACGCGCCGTCGGGCCAGCCGAGGCCCAGCGCGTCCGCGAGGAACACGGCGGTGTCGACCGAGAGCCCGATCGTCCGGCTCACCGAGCGGGCGCCGTGGCCCACGTCGCGCTCGCGCCGCAGCAGCACCGGCCGCCCGCTCGTCGTCGACGCCTGCAGGGCGGCGCACGTCTTGCGGGCGTGCAGCGGGTCGACCCGCGTGTCGGAGTCGAAGACGGTGAACAGCACCGCCGGGTAGGGTGCCGGCCGCAGCGCGGCGTGGTACGGCGAGTACGACAGCAGCCAGCCGAGCTCGTCGGGGTCGTCGGCGGTGCCGTACTCGTCGTTCCAGGTGCGGCCGAGGCCGAACCGCTCGTAGCGCACCATGTCGAGCAGCGGGGCGCTGCACACGACCGCGGCGTACCGCTCCGGGCTGCGGGTCAGCGCCGCCCCGACCAGCAGGCCGCCGTTGCTGCCGCCGCTGACGCCGAGCTGCTCGTGCGTCGTCCAGCCGCCGGCCACGAGCGCGTCGGCCGCCGCCTCGAGGTCTTCGAACACGTGGTGCTTGTGCTGGCGCATCCCGTCACGGTGCCAGGACTCGCCCTCCTCGGAGCCGCCGCGCAGCCCCGCGACGGCGTAGACGCCGCCCGCCTCGACCCACGCGAGGATCGAGGCGGAGTAGCCGGGAGTCATCGCGATGCCGAAGCCGCCGTAGCCGTAGAGGATCGCCGGACGGGAGGTGGTCGGCTTCCCGTCCGCGGCCAGGTCGGCCGCGCGGGCCAGCACGAACATCCGTACGGTCGTGCCGTCCGCACTGGCGAACTCGACCTGCCGGGCCGCGACCGCGGGCACGTCGACCTGGCCGGGGGGCAGGGCGTGTACGGTCACCGCTCCAGAGCGGGCGTCCAGGTGGAGCACGCGCGGCGGGGTGACGTGGTCGGTCCAGCCGAACCAGAGCTCGTGCCCGCCCTCGATGCGCCCCGACAGTCCCCCGACCGAGCCGAGTCCCGGCAGGGCCACGTCCCGGACCGTCGTGCCGTCGGCGAGGTCGAGCAGGCTCAGCTCGCCCACCCCGTGGCGGGTTCGGGCGACCGCGAGCAGGGGCCGGTCGAGCCCGAGGCCGTCGAGCACCTCGTAGTCCTCGAGCACGGCCTCCGGGTCTTCGGGGACGAGCTCGCGCCAGGACTCGTACGCCGGCGACTCGGGGTCGGCCACGCAGAGGCGACCGCGGGGGGCGTCGCGGTCGGTGAACACGTAGAGCCGCCCGTCGCGGCCCACGGACACGCTCGTGCGCGCGTCGACCCCGACCTGCACGGGCCGCAGCGCCGGCGCCTCCACCGATGAGTCCCGCAGGTCGGCCAGCCACACGTCGGTGCGTGGGGCCGTGCCGGCGCTGGCGCTCACGGCGAGCCACCGGCCGTCGAGGGAGACCGAGACGCCGTAGTAGTTGGTCGGGTCGAGCCCCTCCCCGTGGACCATCACGTCCTCGGCGGGGTCGCTGCCCACCCGGTGGAGCCACACCCGGCGGTGGAACTGCTCCTCGCCGTCCGGCACTGCCTCGGGGGTGAGCCGGCGGACGTAGTAGTACGCCTGTCCGCCCGGCAGCCAGGCGACGGGGGAGTAGCGGGTGCGGTCGATCGGCCCGTCCACGGTCTCGCCGGTCGTCACGTCGAGCACGCGCAGCGTCGACTCCTCGTCGCCGCCCTCCGACAGCTGGTGGGCGAGCAGCAGCCCCTCCTTCGAGGGCTGCCACGCGTCCAGCGTCGTGAGGCCTTGGGGGTCCAGGGCGCCGGGGTCGAGCAGCACCCGCTCGCCCGCCCCCGGGGCGTCGCTGGTGAGCAGCACGGCGTGCTCCTGCTCGCCGCTGCGGCGCAGCCAGAACGACCGGTCACCGCGCCAGGCGGGGGCGCCGACGAGGCCGGCCGACAGCAGCGCGGTGAGCCGGGAGCGCACCTGCTCCCGGCCGGGCAGCGCGTCGAGGTGGGCGCGGACCAGCGCGTCCTGCGCCTCGGACCAGGCCTGCGTCTCCTCGCTGCCCGCGTCCTCGAGCCAGCGGTAGGGGTCGGGCACCGCTCGCCCGTGCAGCGTCTCGACGAGGTCGAGCCGCCGAGCCGGGACGACGGGCGCGGCCGGGGAGCGGGAGGTCGTCGAGGTCACGGGCGTGACCCTACGAGCGCCCGCCCCGGGGACCCGCCGCCGGTGCTCCGACCGGTGGACGAACGGCCAGTCCGTGTGGACCGTTCGAGGGAGGCTGTGGACGACCACCCCCGGGGGGCTCCCCCGACTGCCTACGGTCGCTCGTGCCGGCGCTGGCCGGTCGACGAGACGACGGGGTGGGGCTTGAGCAGCACGGGTGGGGCCGCGGAGTTCTGGGGCATCGAGTACGCCACGGTGCTGCCGCCGGGGCCGCCCCGCTGGCGCCGCGGGGTGTTGGCGGCCGTCGGCGGGCTCGGGCTCGTGACCGCGCTCGGTGCGGGCTCGGTGGCGTACGCGGCGCTCTCGGGCGGCGGGCCGCAGCCGGAGTCGCAGGTGCCGGCCAGGGTGCTCGCCTACGCCGAGGTCGACCTCGACCCGCCCGCGGGGGAGAAGGTCGACCTCCTGCGGCTGGTGAGCCGCTTCCCGCGGGTCGACGGCACCGGCGACGACCTCCGCGCGGCGCTGCTGCGCAGCCCGCTGGCCGCGGCCGGAGCCGACTACGAC
>JALYNB010000244.1 GCA_030773395.1 Actinomycetota bacterium | reverse complement strand
GGCCTGCCCCGAGCGCGGCCGGCCTGCTGCTACCCGCCTGACACCGCCGGCCCGGCGGCCCCGTCCGCGGCGGCGGTCTCGTTCGCCCGCGTCACGAGCCACTCCTGGCCCGGCGCCGGGTAGCAGGCCGCGGGCCCGGACTCGAACCCGTCCGTGAAGGCGCGGGTCCGCTCGAACCCCGTGCCGTGGGCCCGCGGGTCGGTGAACGCCGTCCCGGGCACGTCCCGCGCCGAGAACACGGCGAGCGTGGCCTCGTCGAGGTCGCCCGCCGCGAGGTAGCCCCCGTCCTGCACCCACCGTGACCACGCGCCCGCGAAGCAGTCCGCCTGCAGCTCGCGGAGCACGCCGAGCTGCTCCTGCTGCGGCAGCCGGAACTGCATCGCGTGCCCGAACTCGTGCGCGAGCACGAACGAGGCCGCGAAGTCCCCGGCGGACACGTAGTACGGGATCATCAGTCCGGACTCGTCCCAGGCGATGAAGTCGCCGGCCGGGCAGTAGAACGCGTTGCGGGGCGGTGCCTGCTCGCCGCCGCAGCTGGGCCCGGGCTGCTCCTCCGGCCGGTAGTAGACGTAGCGCGACGGCGGCGAGTAGGGGGCGCCGAGGGCCTCCGGCAGCGCCTGCGACCAGTACTGGTCGAGGAGGCCGAGCGTCAGCTCCAGGTTCTGCTGGTACTCGCCGTAGTCGAACGCGGTCTGCGTGTCCGTGCGGATCTGGCCGGTGCCCGTCTCCGGCGCCGACTCCTGCACGTCACCGGTCTGCTGCCTGCTCCGCTGCTTCGCCTCCTCGACGGCCCGCCGCACGTCGTCGACGATCGCCTCCGCCTGGGCCTGCGCCGACGAGCGGGCTCGTTCGAGGTCGAGGTCGGCCGAGCAGCCCGTGACGGAAACGAGGGCGAGGCTGAGCGCGAGCGCTGTACGGCGCCTGCTGCGGGTCAGGGCGGGCACGAGTCCTCCGGGTCCGGGGCTGTCCCGGTTGCCCTACCCCCGCGAGGCCGGCGCCACTGCGGGGCCCCGAGGAGATGGTGTGCCGGCCTGCCCGTGGGTACGACGCCCGGACCCGCATGAGGAGGAGCACATGAGCAACCCGAGTCTCGAACGGCAGGGCAACGACCGGTCCGACGAGGTGAGCAGCACGCCCCCGCCCAACGTCACGGAGTCCAGCCCGACGGAGGCCACCGAGGGCGTGGCGAACCCGCCGAGCGTCTCCGGCCCCGACACGGCCGAGGAGGTCCAGGCGCCGCAGCGGCCGTAGCGCGGGCGCCCCACCGGCGTCAGGGGGAGGAGCGCGAGTGCCGGACGAGGTCCTGTACGACGTCCAGGGGCGCGTCGCCACCGTCACGCTGAACCGGCCCGCGCAGAGGAACGCCGTCGACCCCGAGCTGGCGCGCGCCCTCGAGGCCGCCGTCGACCGGGTCGAGGCCGACCCCGAGGTGTGGGTCGCCGTCCTCACCGGGGCGGGCGAGGTGTTCTCCGCGGGCGCCGACCTCAAGGCGATCGCGGCCGGGCGGGCCGCGGAGCTGTCGACCGAGCGCGGCGGCTTCGCCGGCTTCGTCCGCCATCCCCGCAGCAAGCCCGTCATCGCGGCCGTCCGCGGCCTCGCGCTCGCCGGTGGCCTGGAGCTCGTCCTGGCCTGCGACCTCGTCATCGCCTCCCGCGACGCCGCGTTCGGGCTGCCCGAGGTCACGCGCGGCATCTTCGCCGCGGCCGGGGGCGTGTTCCGCCTGCCCAAGGCCATCCCGCCGGCTCGCGCCCGCGAGCTGATCCTGACGGGTGACCGGCTGCTCGCGGAGGAGGCCCACCGCCTCGGCCTGGTCAACCGCCTGGTCGAGCCGGACGACGTCCTGCTGACGGCCCGCGCCCTCGCGGACCGCATCTGCCGCAACGCCCCGGTCGCCGTACGGGAGAGCCTCGCCATCGCCCGGCGTGCGCCCGGAGTCGACGAGGAGGAGGGGTGGCGGCTCACCGCCGCGGCGCGGGTGCGGGTGAATGCCAGCGAGGACGCCAGGGAGGGGCCGCGGGCCTTCGCGGAGAAGCGTGAGCCCCGCTGGTCCGGGCGGTGACGCGGCGCGGCTGACGCGGGCCGCCGAACCGCGCGTCCGACCGCACCCGGCGGGAACACCGACGGCCCTAGGCTGCGATCACCGTGTCTGCACTTCCTCGCTCCTCGGGCGCCCGACTCACCGGGCGCGTCCGCCTGCCCGCGGCCCTGCGCCGCTTGTTGGGCGCGGCCCTCGGGGACGAGCGGCGCGCCTTCGCCCTGCTGGCGTTCCTCACCGTGGCGCTGGCCGCCCTGACCTACGCCCTCGGGCCCGCGGTCGTCCCGCCCGCGACACAGGTCCTGCCGCTGATCGGCGGGGCCCTGCTCCTCGACCAGCGGCGGATGCGCGCGCTGTCGGCCCTGGTCGCGGTGGCCGTCGCCGTCCAGCTGGCGCGCCACGACCTGGCCCTGCTCCGGCCGGTGTCTCTCGCGGTGGTCGCCGTCGTCGCCGCCGTCGGCGACGAGATCACGCGGGGCC
>JALYNB010000243.1 GCA_030773395.1 Actinomycetota bacterium | reverse complement strand
GCCCCGACCCGGCCCGGGGTCGAGCTGCTGCGGGGCGCGCTCTCGCCTCGGCAGGTGCGCGACCGGGCGGAGGCCCGGCGCCGCGCGCTGGCGCCGACGGGCGGGGACGAGACACCCGGCCAGCTGGGGCTGTTCGCCTATGTCGAGCCAGAGGGGGACCCGGCGTCCGCTCCCCCGGCCGCGCTCACGTCCCACGCGCCACGCCCTGCTCGTGTCGTCCGCATCGGCACGGACGGGGACGTCGTCCGCTGCCGCCGCAGCGGGTGCGGGGCGCTCGTGCCGCTCCCCCCGCCCGGGGCTGACGGCGACGGCACGCCGACCTGCCCGCTCTGCCGCCGCTGAGCGCGGCGCATGCGGCCGGCCCGGGCCGGCGGGAGCGATCAGCCTGGCATGTATGCTCTGCTCCCGCGGCCGGTCATTGGCGACACTGGCCGCACCACCTCGTCCGGGTGGCGGAATTGGCAGACGCGCTAGCTTGAGGTGCTAGTGCCCTTCGGGGCTTGGGGGTTCAAGTCCCCCCTCGGACACGGCGAAAAGGGCCTCTGATCTGCATGGACAGGTCGGAGGCCTTTGTCGTGTGTCGTATTGGCCTAACGATGGCCTAACCGCACTGTCGGTGCAGCCGCTGTCGCAAGCCCTCTGGGTCATGTCGGCTCGACTGCTGGGCGAGGTGACCTGGCGGGCACACCGCCGTCAGGGCGTTGACTGCGCTCTCGCGCCGCCGCTACGGTCCGCTCCCCTCGATCCGGGCGAACTGGAGTTGTCGGATGACGCTTGGCACCCCCGACTGCTTGTCGCCCTGCTGGCGGCGCTCGCCCTGTCGCTCGGCGTCGTTCCCGCGGCCTCCGCCACCGACGTGTCCGCCGGCCACGGGACGGCAGACGTCGGCTCGGACGAGTGGGTGGGCACGTGGAGCGCGGCCCCCCAGCTGCCGTACCCGACCGGGATCTCCGCGGAGGGCTTCCGCGACCAGACGCTCCGGATGATCGTGCACACGTCGATCGGCGGTCCGCAGGTGCGCGTGCGCCTGTCGAACGCGTTCGGCGACCGCCCTGTTCGCTTCGGCGACGTGCGCGTCGGTATCCGGGCACGGGGGTCCGCGATCGTCCCCGGGACGAACCGGCCGGTGACGTTCAGCGGGAGCCGTCGGGTCGTCGTGCCGCGCGGCGCCGAGGTGATCAGCGACCCGGTCGCGCTGGCCGTCGAGGCTGACCAGGACCTGGCTGTCCCCGACGCCACCGGGCCAGCGACCTGGCACGCCCTGCCGAGGTCGACGAACTACATCTCCGCGCGGGACAACCGCACCGGACGAACCAGCGGGTCGGGCTTCACGCGACGAAGCACCTCGTGGTTCTTCGTCAGCGGGGTCGACGTCGTCGCCCCGCAGGCAGCCGGGGCCGTGGTCGCACTCGGCGACTCGATCACCGACGGGTTCGCGTCGACGGTGGACGCGGAGCGCACGTGGCCGGACGTGCTGTCCGACCGCCTGCGGGCTGACGGGGGCCTGCCGCTGGGCGTGCTCAACCAGGGCATCTCCGGCAACCGGGTGCTCAATGACTCCCAGTGCTGCGGCGTCAACGCCCTGGCCCGACTCGACCGCGACGTGTTGGCGCAGCCGGGGGTCGAGACCCTGGTGGTGCTCGAGGGCATCAACGACATCGGCTTCAGCGAGCTGGACCTGCCGGCTCTGGCGCCGAACACCGCGGTCAGTGCGGGCGAGATCATCGCCGGGTACGAGCAGATCATCCGCCGCGCTCACGGTCGCGGCTTGCGGGTCATCGGCGGCACGCTGACACCGTTCGAGGGGGCCAGGTACTTCACTGCGGAGGGCGAGCGCAAGCGCGACGCCGTGAACGACTGGATCCGCACGTCGGGTGCGTTCGACGGCGTCATCGACTTCGACGCGGCGGTCCGGGACCCCGCCGACCCCGACCGGCTGCTCCCGACGTACGACAGCGGCGACCACCTGCACCCGAGTGACGCCGGCTACGCCGCGATGGCCGAGGCCGTCGACCTCGACCTGCTGCGGGAGCCGATGGACCAGGAGGAGCTCGACGACGCGGCGTGACCCGGCCGTGGAGCGGGGCGGGCGCTCCGTCAGGCGCCCACGTAGGCCGACGCTCGCTGAACTCGCGGATCGGCTTCCGACCAGGTGCTGGCCGCCGTCGCGGCCGGCACGACGGCCGTGACCCTCTGGCCGCTCTGGCTCGCCGTGCAGGCCCCGCGGCCACTGCAGTGGGCACCGACGCTCGCGCGAGTCAGCGGCATGCTCGCGGGCTTCGGCGTCGTCGTGCTGCTCACCCTGATGTCCCGGGCGCCGGCGCTGGAGCGCGGCATCGGCGCGGACGTACTCACGCGTTGGCACGCCCGGGCGGTCGCCTGGTCGTCGGCCTCGTGCTCCTCCACGTCTGGGCCGCGACGGTGGCGTGGGCGCAGTCACGGCAGGAGGGCTTCCTACCCGCCGCGTGGAACCTGGTGCAGCTGCCCGGCCTGGCCGCCGCGACCCTCGGGACGCTGCTCATGCTCGCGGCGGCGCTCGTCTCGGTGCGCGCGGCCCGCCGCCGCCTCCCGTACGAGGTGTGGCACGGCCTGCACCTGCTGCTCTACGCGGCGGTGGCGCTGTCGTTCGCCCACCAGCTCGCGGGCCCGGACCTCGCCGGCCACCCGCTCGTCCAGGTGGCCTGGGCGCTGCTCCACACCCACGTGTTCGCCTTGGTCCTGTGGCACCGCGTGCTGGTGCCGCTGCGGCAGGCGGCGCGCCACCAGCTGCGCGTGCTGGCGGTGCTGCCCGACGGCGCCGTCACCGCGGCCCGACGCACCCAGCGGGACGTCCTGCTGATGGCGGGTGGTGTTGGGATCACGCCGATGCGCGCCCTGTTCGAGACGCTCCCGCTGGAGCCGGGGCAGGACCTCACGCTGCTCTACCGGGCACGCTGCGCCGAGGACGTCGTGTTTCGCGCGGAGCTCGACGAGATCGTCCGACGCGGCGGTGCCCGCGTCGTGTACGTGCTCGGCGACCAGCCCGACGGGCTGACCGCCGAGTCGCTGCTGCGGCTCGTCCCCGGGCTGCCGGAGCGGGACGTCTTCCTCTGCGCCCCGCCCGGCATGTCGGCCGTCGTACGACGGGCGCTGGACCAGGCGGGACTTGCCCACCAGCAGCTGCACGAGGAGCGGTTCGTCTTCTGACGCGGGAACGTGGTGGTCCCGGCACGTCGCCAGAGTCGGGAGGCCTCTGTGACGCCCGGGCAGCGGTCAGCCCCGCCGCCTGCGCGAGGCAGCGAGACCGACGAGCGCGGCAGCCACGCAGGCGCTCATCACCATCGGCAACAGGACCGTTCCCGGGTTCCCCGGCAGCTGCGCTGCGCTGACGCCGGCGAGCGACCGCGCCCCGGCCGTACCCGTTCCGGCACGGCCTGGGCGAGCTCCGCCGGGGGTTCCGGGCACGAGCGCGGGCTCCAGGGTCTGGGCCTTCCCGGTCAGCGCCGGGCCCGCTCCTGCGGTCCCCGCGGTGTCGACGCCGGCCCGTGATCCCGGTGCGCTCCGCAGAGCCCGCTCGGGGGGATCGAGCGGCGCAGCTGCCCGTCCCGTCTGGCCCCCGCCTACCGCTCCTGGCGCGACGCCCCTGACCGGGGCCCGGACCGGGACGGGCTGCCCCGGAGCGGTCGGGCTCGACGGGCGGAGGGCCGGCGCGGCGCTCACCGTGGTGAGCGGCGACGGACCCGCCACCGGCAGCTCCAGCACGGACATCGGAGCAGTCGCGACGGAACGCCCGGCATCGGGTCCTGTCGGGGACGCACCTGCGGGTCCTGCCAGAGGTCGCGGCGGACGTGCGGGTGTCCGTGGGAGTCCCGGGTTGGGTGGCCGCGGAGGCACGGGCCCGCGTGCTGCCGGAGGTGCCGGCGGGTCAGGTCGGGGCCGGGAGGCTGCCGGCGCCGGCACGGGTCGATCGCCCGGCGTCGCTGCGGACGGGACTCCCGCCGCGCGTGGAGCCGGAGTCTCGGTCGCGTCCGCAGGCACCACCGGGGGCGTGATCGGACGCTCCGCCGCGGCTGCAAGTGAAGCCTCTGGCACGGTTGGATGTTCCGTCGTCGGTGGCAGCAGAGCCGCCGCTGTAGGGACGGGTGGCTGCGGGAGCGGAGGTCCCGGTGCAGAAACCGGTGCAGGCGGCGTCGAGTCGGTGAGGACTCCCCCGTCGCTGGTCACCGTCCTGTCGGTCCTCTCGACGGCCGAGGCGGGCGCGGCAACCAGCGACCCGAGACCGACGACGGTCACGGCCAGGACGATTCCGAGGCTGCGCTGAGGGAGCGGCATGTGAGTGCCTCCTTTGCAGGGCCGGACGTCGCGTCCGACGGTTGGCCCCCTGCCCACGGTCCCCGTGCACAGGAACAGTCAGCAGCTCAGGGGCTGCTCCGGCAGTGCGCGCCGACCTTCCCGTCGGTGAGGACACAGTACGTCTCCGCCCGGACGACGATGCCCCCAGATCTGCGCATACCGATAGAGCAAATGTCGCCAATTCCGTAGCATCGCGGACCTTGCGTACAAAGTGCCCGTGCCGATCACTCCGGTCCCGCCTATCAGCGCCCCTCGGCCCCGCGCGACTGCAGTCGGGCGGACTCCGCTCCGGCCGGTGCGGCCGGAGCGGGGCGCTCCGTCGGCGGCGGGGCCTGCCCCTCTCCCGCGTGCCGGCGCCTGCCCACGAGGTGCACCACGACCCCCAGCACGATCGCCCCCAGCCCCACCGCGATGGTCAATGGCTCCATGACCAGCAGGGCCAGCGCCGCCACCGCGAAGACCGCCCGCTCGGGCACCCGGGCCGGCCCCAGAAGCCACGCCCCGGTCACCACCGCGAGCGCGGCCACGGCGAGTGCCGACGTCGCGAGGGCCAGCAGGATCGTGCCCGCGCCGCCCTGCATCAGCAGCCCCACCCCGGGCGCGGACAGCACGAACACGAACGGCACGAGGAACGCGGGCAGCGTGTACTTCCACGTGAGCCACATCGTCTTGACCGGCTTTCCGCCGGTGATCGCCGCGGCCGCGAACGGCGAGAGGGCCGTCGGCGGCGACACCTCGCTCAGCACCGAGTAGTAGAAGATGAACATGGCCACTGCGAGCGGGGCGACGCCCACGTCCTGCAGCGCCGGCCCGATGATGACCCACGAGATGATGAAGCTCGCGGTCACGGGCACCGCGAGCCCGAGCAGGGTCACCGAGATCGCCGAGAACAGCGCGGTCAGGAGGAGGTTGCCGCCGGCGAGCGCCACGATGATCCCGGCGAGCTTGAGGCCCAGCCCGGTCAGCGTCATGACCCCGACGATGATCCCCGCTGCCGCCATCACCGGGATGACGGACAGCGCGCCCGTCGCGCCGGCCCCGAGTGCGTCCCAGATCCGGCGCGGCGTCATCCACGACTCTCGGTCGAGGAAGCTCAGGAGGAACGCGAGCGCCGTGGCGTAGACGACCGCGCGGAACGGCGTCATCCCCATGATCATGAAGACGACGATCGCGAGAAGCGAGCTGAAGTGGTAGCCGGATCGGAGCAGCAGCCTCCCGGCCGGCTTGAGCTCGACGTCGACCGCGTGCGTCTTGTAGCGCCGCGCGTCCATCTCGATCGCGAGGATGATCCCGAGGTAGTAGAGGATCGTCGGGATCGTCGCCCAGAGCAGCACCTCGAGGTAGGAGACCCCCAGCAGCTCCGCGATGATGAACGCCGCCGCGCCGAGGGTGGGGGGCGACAGGATCGCCCCGATGCCGGCCGCGGCCAGCACGCCACCGCCGTGCTCCATGGGGTAGCCGGCGCGCTTGAGCAGCGGCCACGCCACGCCGCCCAGGGTGACGGTCGTGGCCACGCCCGAGCCGGAGACGGTACCGAGCAGGAAGCCCGCCAGGGTGACCGTGCGGCCCGGACCGGCCGCGGACTGGCCGAAGGCCGCGAACGACAGGTCGATGAAGAAGCGCGTCGCGCCCGACGCGGCGAGCACGGCGCCGTAGATCGTGAACAGGATGATGTAGGTCGCGGCGACGTCCGTCGGCACGCCGAACAGCCCCTGCGTGCCCATGACGTTGTGGCCGATCAGGCGCTGCACGGAGAAGGCCGACGTCGAGAACGGTCCGGGCCAGATCGGGCCGTAGAACGCGTAGAGCAAGAAGAACACCACGACCGCGGGGACGAGGATCCCGACGGTGCGCCGCGCGGCCTCGAGCACGACCAGCACCGCCAGCGCGCCCATGAGCATGTCCAGGCCGCTGGGGAGGATCGCCCGCCGGAAGAACTCCTGCCAGTCGGCGACGATGTAGGCGAAGGGCACGGCCGCGACTCCCGCGAGCACCCAGTCCAGCACACCGGGGTTGTCGGACCGCCCCGCCTTCGCCTTGTCCGACCGGCCCCAGCCGCGGTAGACCAGGAACGTCAGGGACAGCCCGACCATGAGGAAGGTCGGCAGGTAGAACTGCTTGGCCATCGGGTTGAAGACCCAGTAGAGGCTGAACAGCGACAGCCCCACGCCCACGACCTGCACGACCCGCAGCGGGATCCCGCTCAGCCGGCGGGCCGGCTTCTCCGCCTCGAACTCGGCGAGGAGGCCCTCCTCGTCGATGGGGACGTGGGGGTCCTCCGCTTCGCGCAGCGGGTCCTGCTGCAGCGGGTCCCGGCCCGCGTCACGGGCCTGGTCGAACACCGGACGGTCGCTGCGTGGGGTCACGGGGACGCTCACAGGTCTACCTGCCTCTCACACACAAGGGGTTAGCCTGGGTCAGGAGGCGCAAGACGCGGGTGGCCCACCTACCCGGCATCCGGGGTCCACAACTGCGGTGCACTCGCCCCGTCGCCGGCACGTCAGGACACACCGTCGAGGCGCAGGACCACGGTGGGCGCCTCGGCTCCGACGAGCCGCCAGAGGGCCACAGGAGACCGGCCGGGCACGAACAGCGTCCGCTCGCCGAGGTCGGTCGCGGCGATGGACAGCTCCCGGAACGCGGGCGTCCGGTCGGGGTGGGGCTCGGCGACGAACGCGCGTCGGTCGCCCGCCGTCGCGCTGCGCGGCGCCGCGTCGACGGCGTAGTACTCCTCAAGGACGGCGAGCTGATCGGCCGCCAGCTCGTCGAGGACGAACCGGCCGTCCGGCGTCACCGCGTACCGTTCCTCGGCCAGAGTGCCGTAGATCGAGTTTCGGTAGCGCACCGCGAACCGCTCGCCGGGCAGGTCGACCCGCGCCAGGACCTGCCCGCTCGCCGAGCTCACGACGACCGAAGGCGGCGCCTCCCCGGCCTGCGCGGCCCAGGCCCCGCCGAGCGTGCCCACGC
>JALYNB010000242.1 GCA_030773395.1 Actinomycetota bacterium | reverse complement strand
GGCGAGGACCGCCGCGAGGTAGGCCCAGCCCGGCGTACCCGCCGGTGGTGGCGGCGAGGTCGTGGCCGTGACGGCCGCAGCCAGTCGCCGGCCGATCTCCTCGCGGGCCGCGGGCGCCAGCGCGGGGGCGCGGCCCAGGAACTGGCGGACGGTGAGCGCGAGATCGTCGGGCAGTCCGGACAGGTCGAGCCCGGCGGCCCAGGACGCCAGCGGCGGCGGCATCGGCAGCGCGGCGGAGGCGACGGCCGACGGGACGCGCTCGGTGACGACGAACGTCCCGGCCAGCACGTCGCCGAGTCGCTTCCCTCGCTCGGAGAGCACCTGCACGACCAGGGAGAAGACGTACAGCGTCGGCACGTCGAACAGCAAGGTCAGCGCGCGGGTGAACACCTGCCGGAACCGGACGGGCCCGCCGTCGTCGCGGACGACGCGCAGGCCGAGGGCCATCTTGCCGGGCGTACGGCCCCGGGTCAGCACCTCCCACAGCGTGGGGTAGCCGACGACGACACCGACGAAGAGCACCGTGGCGACCGCCGCGCTCGCGGCGGGGTCGAGCTCGAGCGGCACGCGGCTCAGCAGGAACGCGGCAACGACGACGAGCAGCAGGAGCAGCAGGCCGTCGAGTAGGGCCGCGAGCAGGCGACTCGCCAGCCGCGCGGGCCGCAGGTCGAGCAGCACCGCCTCACCGGTGACGAGGCCGGCCACGGCGCTCCTCCCTCTGCCGGGCCACAACCCGGACGTGTCGGGCCGCCCGTCGGACCCGCGGTCCCGCAGCAGCCGGGCCCGCGTCGGCCGCGTCCCCGCACTAGTGTGACGGCGACCCGCGCCGCGCGGGGCCGGACGCTCCGGCTCCCGGCCGCCCGCCGCCCCGCCGCCCGGAGACACCCGTGGACCTCGACGCCTTCGTCTCCGCCCACCGCGGCGAGTGGGACCGGCTCGACGTGCTCCTCCGCCGTGCGGGGCGGGCCGGGCAGCTCTCCGGCGACGAGGTCGACGAGCTGGTCGGCCTCTACCAGCGGACGGCGACCCACCTGTCGGTGGTCCGCAGCCGCGCGGCCGACCCCCTCCTGGTCGCGGGGCTGTCGTCGCTGGTGGCCCGGGGCCGGGGCGCGGTGACCGGGGGCGCCGCCCCCGCCTGGCGGGACGCCGCGCGGTTCCTGCAGGTCGGTTTTCCCACCGCGCTGTGGCGGACCCGACGCTGGTGGCTGGCGGCCGCGGCCGTGTTCCTGCTCGTCGGCTTCGCGGTCGGCGGCTGGGTGGTGACCAGCCCGGAGGTGCAGGCGAGCATCGCGGCGCCCGAGGAGGTGCGCCAGCTCGTCGAGCAGGACTTCGAGGAGTACTACTCGGCGAACCCCGCGCAGTCCTTCGCCGCTCAGGTCTGGACGAACAACGCCCGCGTGTCGGCGTTCGCCATCGTCTCGGGCGTGCTGCTCGGGGTCATCCCCGTCTACCTCCTGCTCGTCAACGCCGTGAACGTGGGGGTCACCGGCGGTCTCATGGCCGCCAACGACCGGGCCGCGTTGTTCTTCGGCCTCATCACCCCGCACGGGCTCCTCGAGCTCACGGCGGTGTTCATCGCCGTCGGGGTCGGGGTGCGCGTCGGGTGGACGCTGGTCGACCCCGGGCCCCGGTCGCGGCTCGACGCCCTCGCGGCCGAGGGCCGCGCCGCGATCGCCGTGGCGCTGGGCCTCGCGCTGGTGCTGGCCGTCAGCGGGGTCATCGAGGCCTTCGTGACCCCGTCGCCGCTGCCCACGTGGGCGCGCGTCGGCATCGGCGCGGTCGTCGAGGTGGCCTTCCTCGCCTACGTCGTCGTGCTCGGGCGCCGTGGCGCCGCGGCCGGCGAGACGGGTGACGTGGCGGACGACGTACGGGGCGACGCGCTGCCGACCGTCTGACGGGGCCGGGCGGCCCGGCCGGTCAGAGCCGCCCCGCCGCCTTCAGGTCCAGGTACGCGTCCGCGACCGCCGGGGGCAGCCCGTCCGGTGGCGCGTCGACCACCTCGACGCCGTGCCGGCGGAGCAGGGCGCT
>JALYNB010000241.1 GCA_030773395.1 Actinomycetota bacterium | reverse complement strand
GCGACCCTGTCGGAGAGCGACCTCACGCTCGTCGTCCTGGGGTAGGGGCCGGCGCTGCCCCCTGGGTAGGGACGGCCCGTGAGCACCGACGCGGCTGCCCTGCCCCAGCCGACCACGGCCGAGGGGCGTGCCGGGTTGCAGGCCCTGCTGGCGGAGCCGGCGCGCGCCCTCGTCGCGCTGGACTTCGACGGGACGTTGGCCCCCGTCGTGTCCCGGCCCGAGGACGCCCGGCCCGCGGCCGGGGCGGTCGACGCGCTCCGGGACCTCGCGGCCGTCGTCGGCACCGTCGCGGTCATCACCGGCCGTCCGGTCGAGACGGTCCTGGCGCTGTCCGGCCTGGACGGCGTTCCGGGGCTGGAGGGGCTGGTGGTCCTCGGCCACTACGGCCTCGAGCGCTGGGACGGCGCCAGCGGGCGCGTGGTGAGCCCGGAGCCTGCGCCGGGCGTGGAGCGTGCCCGGCGCGCCCTACCCGGGCTGCTGCGGGACGCGCCCGCCGGCGTCACGGTGGAGGACAAGCACCACTCCGTCGTGGTCCACACCCGGCAGAGCGAGCGCCCGGACGCCACGCTGGCCGCGCTCACCCCGGCGCTGCGGCGGCTTGCCGAGGAGACCGGGCTCGAGGGGGTCCCCGGCCGGCGCGTGCTCGAGCTGCGGCCCCCGGGGGTGGACAAGGGGGGAGCCCTGCGGGCGCTTGCCGCCGAGAGGACGCCCAGTGCGGTGCTGTTCGCGGGTGACGACCTCGGCGACCTGCCGGCGTACGAGGCCGTCGCGACGCTGCGGTGTGAGGGGCTGCCGGGTGTGACGGTGGCGAGCGCCAGCGACGAGGTCCAGGAGCTGGCGCAGCGGGCGGACCTCGTCGTAGACGGCCCGCCCGGCGTGGTCGGGCTGCTGCGCGCCCTGACCGGCGTCGTAGAGGGCTGAGCGCCCGGGCCGGCGGCTCCCCCAGTCGAGCAGCGAGAGAAGGTGCTGCCCGTAGCCGCTGGAGCGCAGCGGCTCCGCGAGCGCCCTCAGCTGGTCGGAGCCGATGAAGCCCTCCCGCCAGGCGACCTCTTCGATTGCAGCGTTCTTGAGGCCCTGCGCTCCTCGATGACCTACACGAACGTCGCGCCTGCATCAGCGACTCGACCGTTCCGTGTCCAGCCACGACCGGCCGCGATGGAGACGTACTTCGCCCAGGGCTCGGCATGCACGCCGCGGGTGACGCCGGGTCGGCGTTGTAGGAGCAGTTGTTCTGCACGAAGCGCAGGGCGGGCAGCCCGGCCGACCGCAGCTTCGCCTCCTGGTAGTCCTCCTTGAACCAGCCGCGCCGGTCGCCCCGCAGGTCGAGGTCCACGCGGAGCCTCAGTAGGCGCCGCGGCTGGCCAGGACGGCGCTGGCGGTGCGCCAGAGGATCTGCGCGTCGAGGGCCGGGGACCAGTTCTCGACGTAGTAGAGGTCGAGGCGGACCGACTCCTCCCAGGACAGGTCGCTGCGGCCCTTGACCTGCCACAGACCGGTGATGCCGGGCTTGACGAGCAGGCGCCGGCGGACGTCGTCGCCGTACTGCTCGACCTCACGGGGCAGTGGCGGGCGGGGGCCGACGAGACTCATGTCGCCGCGGAGCACGTTGATCAGTTGGGGCAGCTCGTCCAGGCTGAACCGGCGGAGCCACCTGCCGATCGGGGTGACCCGGGGGTCGTCGCGCATCTTGAACAGCACGCCGTCGCCCTCGTTGCGCGCGAGCAGGGCGCGCAGCTCGTCCTCCGCGGTGACGCGCATGCTGCGGAACTTCAGCATCGTGAAGTGCCGCCCGTCGAGGCCGACGCGGGTCTGGCGGAACAGCGCCAGCCCGGTGCTGGTGGCGCGGACGATCGCGGCGATCGCGAGCATCGGCACGGCGGCGACGACGAGCAGCCCCAGCGCGACGCTGCGGTCGAACAGGCCCTTCATCACGCGCCGCACCCCGCGGAACTGCGGCTGCTCCACGTGGATCAGCGACAGACCGCTGACCGGGCGGAACGAGATCCGCGGGCCGGCGACGTCGGTGAGCGAAGGCGCGACGAGCAGGTCCGCGCCCGTCCCCTCCAGCTGCCAGCCGAGCCGGCGCAGGTCGACCTGGCTGTACGACGACCAGGCGCCGACAGCGACCGTGTCCGCGCGCTCGCGCCGGAGCACGTCGACGACGTCGCGGCTGCCTCCCAGCACCGGCAGGCCCTCCACGGACCGAGAGCCGGCCCGGTCGACGCAGACACCGACGACTGTGTAGCCCGAGCCGGGCTCGCGCCGGATCTCGCGGACGAGCTCGGCGACCGCCCGCTCGGTGCCGGTAGCGATCACGCGGTGCTGCATGCGGCCCCGGCGACGCCGCGCGGCGACCATCGAGCGGGCGACCCGGCGACCGGCGAGACTGCCGAGCAGCGTCAGCGGCAGCACGAGCAGGACGTAGCCGCGCGCCAGCTCGTAGCGCACCGCGAGCGCGAGCACCGCGGTGAGCGCGAGCAGGCGCACCCCGGACTCGAAGACCCGCCGGTACTCCTCGCTGCCCGTGGCGAGGTAGCGCCCCTCGTAGGCGCGGCCCGCGGCGAGCACCCCCACCCAGAGCGGGGGGAGCAGCGCAGTCAGGGCGGCGTAGACGGGGGTGAAGTCCTGCCCGAACCGCAGCACGAGGCCCAGCACCGCCGCGACCGAGGCGACTCCCAGGTCCATCGCCATGAGGGCGCGGGCGTACCGGCGCTCCCACCGCGGCGTCCCCGCCGGGGGAGCGGGACGCTGGGAGGCCTCCGACAGCTCCGGCAGCCGGAACGCGCTGCCTGCCCAGTCAGGAGCATCCGTCCGCCTCACGCTGTCGATCGCCATACCGCGCCTCCCCGCCCGCCGTGCGCAGGTGACCGCCAGCGCTATGGCGATGTTCTCGTCGTCAGCGGAGGCTTTCCAGCGCAACCGGCGTGATCTGCGGTACGTCGGCAGCAGCGCACGTCCGGAGGTCCACTCCCGGAGCGGGACGGGATCTCAAACGTGGGCAGGATCACCTCCCCGGGGCCGACGCCACGCGCGCGGGTCGCGCTGGACGCGGTCAGTAGGCGCCGCGGCTGGCCAGCACCGCGCTGGCGGTGCGCCAGAGGATCTGCGCGTCGAGGGCGGGGGACCAGTTCTCCACGTAGTAGAGGTCGAGCCGGACCGACTCCTCCCAGGACAGGTCGCTGCGGCCCTTGACCTGCCACAGGCCGGTGATGCCGGGCTTGACCAGCAGCCGGCGGCGGACGTCCTCGCCGTACTGCGCGACCTCGCTCGGCAGTGGCGGGCGGGGGCCGACGAGGCTCATCTCGCCGCGGAGCACGTTGACCAGCTGGGGCAGCTCGTCCAGGCTGAACCGGCGCAGCCACGTCCCGATCGGGGTGACGCGGGGGTCGTCGCGCATCTTGAACAGCACGCCGTCCTTCTCGTTGCGGTCGAGGAGCCCCTGCAGCTCCTCCTCGGCCGTGACGCGCATGCTGCGGAACTTGAGCATCGTGAAGTGCCGCCCGTCGAGGCCGACGCGGGTCTGGCGGAACAGCGCGGGGCCGCCGTCCGTCGCCCGCACGATCGCGGCGATCGCCAGCATCGGCAGGGCGGCGGCGACGAGCAGGGCCAGCGCGACGCTGCGGTCGAACGCCCCCTTCATGACCCGCCGGGCCCCGCGGAACTGCGGCTGCTCCACGTGGATCAGCGGCAGGCCGCTGACCGGGCGGAACGAGATCCGCGGGCCCGCGACGTCGGTCACCGACGGGGCCACGAGGAGGTCGGCGCCGCTGCCCTCGAGCTGCCAGCCGAGCCGGCGCAGGTCGTCCTGGCTGTACGACGACCAGGCGCCGACGGCGATCGTGTCCGCGTGCACTCGCACGAGCGCCGGGACGACGTCCTGCGCGGTGCCGAGCACGGGGACCCCCTCGATCGTGGGCCCGGACGTGCGGTCCACGCAGGCGCCTACGACGCGGTAGCCCGACTGGGGGTCGCGCTGGATCTCCCGGACGAGCTCGGCGACCGATCGCTCGGTGCCGGTCGCGACCACCCGGTGCTGCATGCGGCCGTGCCGGCGCCGCGCCGCGACCATCGAGCGGGCGACGCGGCGGCCGGCGAGGCTGCCGAGCAGCGTCAGCGGCAGCACGATGAGGACGTAGCCACGGGCCAGCTCGTAGCGGACGGCCAGTGCGAGCACCGCGGCGAGCGCCAGCAGCCGCACCCCGGACTCGAAGACCCGCCGGTACTCCTCGCTGCCCGTGGCGAGGTAGCGCCCCTCGTAGGCGCGGCCGACGGCGAGCACCCCCACCCACAGCGGGGGCACCAGCGCGGTGAGCGCGGCGTAGACGGGGGTGAAGTCCTGCCCGAACCGCAGCACGAGGCCCAGCACCGCCGCGACCGTCGCGACTACCAGGTCCATTCCCACGAGGGCGCGGGCGTACCGGCGCTCCCAGGGTGGGGTGCCGGGCAGGGGAGCCGGCGCGGCGGGGTGGTCCCCGGTCGGGGGTGCCGGGCGCAGCGCGAGGGGGCCCAGGGCCGGGAAGTCCGTGCCGACCACCGGCGGAGCGGCTGCGCGCGTTGCGGGGCCGGCCGGGGCGGCCACGGGGACGG
>JALYNB010000240.1 GCA_030773395.1 Actinomycetota bacterium | reverse complement strand
GGCGTGGACCTGGCGGCCGCCGCCCGGGGTCCGGTGCTCGCGGCGGGCCCGGGACGGGTGGTTTTCGCGGGGCCGGTGGCCGGGCGGGGCGTGGTGAGCGTGGCCCACGGCGACCTGCGCACGACGTACGAGCCCGTCGCGGCGACCGTGCGTGCCGGTGACGTGGTCGCCGCCGGCTCCCCGCTCGGTGTCCTCGACCCGGGGCACGCCGGCTGCGGGGCCTGCCTGCACTGGGGCCTGCGGCGCGGTGACGACTACCTCGACCCGATGCGGCTCCTGCGACCCGTGCGCGTGCGGCTCCTGCCGCTGACCGGGTCCGGGCCGTGACGGCGCACATGCACGACGGCCTCAGCCCGACGGGACCGCCGGGCGGACCCCGGGCTGTCGTCGGCGAAACGGGAGCCCGACCACGGAGAACAGCGCGAAGAACGGGTGGCCGAGCGCCGGGATCAGCAGCAGGTCGCGCACCCAGCCCGCGGTCCGTGGCCCCTCAGGCCGAGCGGGTCCACCACGACGCGCACCTCGTCATCCTCGGAGGGACCGCCCCCGTCGCGACCGCGGTATCGGTCGTGCGGGGGTACGGCCTGCCGCCCACGTCGTACGCGGCGTCATGCGGTGGCAGGGCTCGGAGTCCACGACCCGGAGCAGTCCATCACCTCCAGGTCGACGACGGTGGCCGGCAGGCTCCCCCCGCGCGTGACGACGCCCCACAGCGCCGGGACGTAGGCCGCCGTCACCAGGGTGGTGAGCGCGAGCACCGCGAGGACGAACCGCTGCCTGCCCTCCTCCTGTCCCGACCACGCTCGGCTCGGCGCCTCCGCCGGCTGCTACTTCTGGTCGCCCATCTTGCCCCGCAGCTGCATGACCGCCTTCGTGTGCATCTGGCAGATCCGGCTCTCGGTGACGCCCAGCACCTGCCCGATCTCGGCGAGGGTGAGGCCCTCGTAGTAGTAGAGGGTGACGACGATCTTCTCCCGCTCGGGCAGAAGGTTGATCGCCTTGGCGAGGAGGTACTTCGTCTCCTCGCTCTCGAACGCGGCGACCGGGTCCTCGGCCCGCGGGTCCTCCAGCGTGTCGACGAGGCTGAGCTTGTCGCCGCGCTCCTGCCCCGCGCCGATCAACTCGTCGAGGGCGACGACGTTGACGTAGGACACCTGGCTGAAGACCGCGCGGAGCTCCTTCAGCGAGATGCCGAGCTCCGCGGCGACCTCCGGCTCGGTGGGGCTGCGGCGCAGCTTGGCCTCGAGCGTTGCGTAGGCCTTCTCGACGTCGCGGGCCTTGGAGCGGACCGAGCGCGGGATCCAGTCGATCGACCGGAGCTCGTCGATGATCGCGCCCCGGATGCGGCTGATCGCGTAGGTCTCGAACTTGATGGCACGGTCGAGGTCGAACTTGTCGATGGCGTCGATCAGGCCGAAGATCCCGTACGAGACGAGGTCGGCCTGCTCGATGTTCGGCGGCAGCCCGACGCCGACCCGTCCGGCCACGTACTTCACCAGCGGTGAGTAGTGCAGGATCAGCCGATCGCGGAGTCGCTCGCTGGGCGCCGCCTTGTACTCCCGCCACAGCGCCGCGATGGCGCTGTCGGCCTCGGCCTTGGCCTCGGCGGCAGCCGCCTCCTGCTCAGGCGTGAGGACGACGTCGCGCCGGCCGGGACGTCGCGGCCGCGGCCCCGCTCCCCCGCTCGCCCCCACGGCCGGGTCCGCCACCGGGCCTGGCGCGACGGGTGCCCCCGGGGGCACCCGGACAGCCTCAAGCCCTGGGGTGCGCTCGTTCATAGACAGCCCTCAGTCGCTCGGCGGAGACGTGCGTGTACACCTGTGTCGTCGACAGCGTAGCGTGACCGAGTAACTCCTGAACGCTGCGGAGGTCGGCTCCCCCTTCCAGCAGGTGAGTCGCCGCGGTGTGGCGCAGGCCGTGCGGCCCCATCGCGCTGCGGCCGGGCAGAGCGGCGACCGCGGCGTGCACCACACGACGGGCCGTCCGCTGGTCGAGACGCCGTCCGCGCAACCCGAGGAAGAGCGCGGGACCGCTCCCGTCGCAGGCGAGCGCCGGTCGTCCGCGGGCGGTCCAGGCGGCGAGCGCGTCCGCAGCCGGGAGCCCGAGCGGGACGGTGCGCTCCTTCGCGCCCTTGCCGAGCACGCGCAGCACGTTGCGCCCGAGGTCGACGTCGTCGACGTCCGCGCCGACGAGCTCTCCCACCCGGACGCCGGTGGCGTAGAGCACCTCGAGCAGCGCGCGGTCGCGCAGCGACACCGCGTCGTCCCCGCTGACGCCCTCCACCAGAGCGCGGGCGTCGGGCTGGCTGAGCACGGCGGGCAGCGGCCGGTGGGCCCGCGGGGTGGCCAACAGCGCCCCCGGGTCATCGGCGATGACGCCGGCACGGCAGGCCCACGCCGTGAAGGCCCTCGCCGCCGCCGCGCGCCGGGCCAGTGACGTGCGGGCCGCACCCGTGGTGCGCAGCCGGGCGAGCCAACTGCGCAGCACGGGGAGGTCGAGCTGTCCCGGGTCGCTGCGACCGAGGCGGGCTGCGTGGTCGAGCAGACTCGCCACGTCGCCGGTGTACGCCCGCACGGTGTGCGGGGACAGGCCACGCTCGGCTTCGAGGTGCCGAGTGAAGTCTTGCAGGCTCTGGGCCGCCGCCGGGGGGAGCGCCGGCACCGCTCTGTTCCCGGAGCCCTGCCCACCGACCACGAGTCGCAGCGTGCGGCCCGCGGCGGGCCGCGTCAACGCGACGCTCCCGCCCGCCCTCGAGCGTTGCGACGTCACCGGGCTCGGGCCCGCGCCGTCTGCCGGTACCCGCCGACGTCGGCGACGACGAGGCCCTCGCGTTCCAGGGGCCCCAGGCTGCGCAGCACGGTGAGCTGGTCGACGCCGGCCACGCGGGCGATCTGCGCCGGACCGGCGGCGGACCCCACGGGCACGGCGTCGAGCACCCGGCGCACGGACTCCGACAGTGCGTCCCGCCAGCCGACCGGCCCCCGCTGGTCGGGGGCAAGGTCGAGTCCGAGCCGGCCGACCTCCTCGACGACCTCTGCCGCCCGGGTCACGAGGGTCGCCCCGCCGCGCAGCAGCACGTGGCACCCGGCTGAGGTCGCCGACGTCACAGGCCCCGGGACCGCCATCGTGGGCCTGCCCAGCTTGGCCGAGTGGCCGGCGGTCGACCTCGCGCCGCTGCGCAGGCCGGCCTCGACGACGACCGTGCCCGCCCCGAGGGCCGCGATCACCCGGTTGCGCGTGAGGAAGCGGTGCCGCTGCGGTGCGCAGCCCGGGGGCAGCTCGGTGAGCAGCAGCCCGTCGTCGGCGATCCGCCGCAGGAGCGCCTCGTGCCCGCGGGGATAGTGCACGTCGATGCCGTTGGCCATGACCGCCACGGTGCCGCCGCCCGCCGCGAGGGCGCCCCGGTGGGCCGCGCCGTCCACCCCGTACGCCCCGCCGGACACGACCGCCCAACCGCGGTCGGCCAGCTGGGCTGCCAGCTCGCCGGCGACGTGCTGGCCGTAGCCGGACGCGCTCCGACTGCCGACGAGGCTCACCGCCCGCGCGGCCGTCACCCGGACGTCGAGCGGCCCGCGGACCCAGAGGCCGAGCGGCTCCGCGGCCAGCCGGGACAGGTCGTCGACCCCCTCGGGCCACTCGGGGTCGCCCGGGACGAGGAAGCGGGCGCCGGCCCGC
>JALYNB010000239.1 GCA_030773395.1 Actinomycetota bacterium | reverse complement strand
TCTCCGTGCTGGCATCGGGCGAGGACTCGACGGGGCACGCGGAGTCCTCCGCCAGCGCGCTGGGCGAGCTCGACGCCGGCGCGCTCGGCGCCCGCGCCCGGCACAAGGTCGAGCTGGGCGCCCGGCCGCGGGAGGTGCCAGTCGGGGAGTACGCCGTCGTCCTCGAGCCGGGGGCCACCGTGGTCATGGCTCAGTGGCTGGCCTGGACCTGCTTCCCGGGTCGCGCCGTGGCCGAGGGGCGGTCGCCGTTCAGCGGGCGGCTCGGCGAGCAGGTGTGCTCGCCGCTGGTGACGGTCGTCGACGACGCGCTGTCCCCGCTGCTGCCCGGCGTGCCGTTCGACGCCGAGGGCACGCCGAAGCGCCGGCTGCCGCTCCTCGACCGGGGCGTGGCCGCCGGGGTGACGCACGACCGACGATCGGCGCGTGAGAGCGGTGCGGGGACCACGGGCCACGCCCTGCCAGCACCGAACCCCCAGGGCGGGATCGCGACCCACGTTCTGATGGAGCCGGGCACCGCGTCGCTGGACGACCTGGTGGCCGGCTGCGAGCGGGGGCTGTACGTGACCCGCTTCCACTACACCAACCTCGTCCATCCGGTCAGCTCGACGATCACGGGGATGACGCGGGACGGCACGCTCCTCGTCGAGGACGGCCGCGTGGTCGGCGGTGTCCGCAACCTGCGGTTCACGCAGTCGATCCTCGGTGCGCTGGGGGGCGTCGAGGCCGTGGGCGCCGACAGCGAAGTCGCGAGTGACTTGTTCTTCGGCGCGGCGAGGGCCCCGGCGCTGCGGCTGTCGTCGTTCACGTTCACGTCGCAGTCGGGGCACTGACGCCCGGCGAGCGGCGCCGGGCCCACTCCCCCGCGCGGCGCGCCGGGGCGGAGACGGAGTCAGACCGCCGACGGCGCCTGCAGCCGCGGGCACAACGCCCCGGGCATCAGGTCGTGCGGCACGCCGTCACGCACGTCGGCCAGCTCCACGTGCTCCACCAGCACGTAGGCGGCCTCGGCCGGCCAGAGGACGCACCACAGCCACACCCCGCCGGCCTCCCCGACGAACGCCGCCCGGTCCGGCGGGCTGTCGCAGCGCCACAGGGGCGTCGGGTGACCCGCTGCCACGACCTTCTCGGCGGCCTCCCCCTCCGGGATCCCCGGGTCGGTGCCCTCGAGTCCGGCCAGCCGCGCGCCCAGGCCGACCCCTGGCTCCTCGGCCACGACGACCATCTCGGCCAGGCCCCCGAGGGGCGCCGGCCCGCAGAACGAGACCGCCGACGCCGCGTGGCCGCGCCGACCGTCCCCGCACCAGCTGGCGCCACCCAAGGTCCAGCTGGGCATTGACGGCTCCACCACCCACACCGGGACGGCCGCGTCGGTAGCGAGGTGGGTGAGCGCCTCCACGGAGGTGGTCGTCGCCGGGTGCCAGGGGCTGACCGCACCGTGCAGGGAGCAGCGCCAGTCGCTCGACCACAGGTCGGGGGCGCGGAGCGGACCGGCACATCGAGGGCACCGTGGCGGCAGGCTCATGGACGCACGGTGCGCGTCGGGTCGCCCGCCGTCAAGACCCCGTTGTGACCGGTGTTCACCCCGCCGGTGGGGCCCCGACCCGGCGGCGTGCTGGCCCTGTAGGGGCGGCTGCCAGGCTGGCCCGGTGCCTGACGTGCCCGACGTGTCCGCGCCCGCCGTCGTGCCCTGCGTCGGGGCGGTGGTGCACGACGCGTCCGGCCGGCTCCTCGTCGTACGCCGGGGCCGAGAGCCCGGCCGGGGCCGCTGGTCCGTGCCGGGCGGCCGGCTCGAACCCGGCGAGACGGTCGAGCAGGGAGTCGCGCGCGAGGTCCGTGAGGAGACCGGCCTCGAGGTCACCGTGGGGCCGCTCGTCGGCCGCCCGCGGATCCCCGGTCCGGCCGGCGTCGTGTACGACGTCGCGGACCACCTCGCCGAGGTCACCGGCGGGACGCTGCGGGCGGGCGACGACGGCGACGAGGTGCGCTGGGTGACGGCGGCGGAGCTCGCCGGCCTCCCGGTGACCGACGGTCTCCGGGAGGCCTTGCGGGAGTGGGGCGTCGGCCCCCGGGCCTGAGGCCCTGCTCAACCCTGCGCGGGCTCCGGGCGACCGGGCTGCTCGCCGCCCCGGGCCTCGCCGTACGAGCGCTTGGGCACCATGACCTTGCGACGGAACACGCAGACGAGCGTGCCGTCCTGGTTGTGGCCCTTCGTCTCCACGTGCACGACCCCGCGGTCGTCCTTGGACGTCGACTCCTTCTTGTCCAGGACCGTGGTCTCGCCGTAGATCGTGTCACCGTGGAAGGTGGGGGCGACGTGCTTGAGGGACTCCACCTCGAGGTTCGCGATCGCCTTGCCGCTGACGTCGGGCACGGACATGCCGAGCAGGAGCGAGTAGATGTAGTTGCCGACCACCACGTTCTTGCCGAACTGCGTCGTCCTCTCCGCGTAGTTGGCGTCGAGGTGCAGCGGGTGGTGGTTCATCGTGAGCAGGCAGAACAGGTGGTCGTCGTACTCGGTGACCGTCTTGCCAGGCCAGTGCTTGTACGTCGCCCCGACCTCGAACTCCTCGTACCAACGGCCGAACTGCACAGGGCTCCTCCTCATGGGCGGGGTCAGGGCGGGGTGTGTCGGGCGCA
>JALYNB010000238.1 GCA_030773395.1 Actinomycetota bacterium | reverse complement strand
GTCCTGCGCGGCGGCCGGTACGCCGGCGCTGTCACCCCCGGCGACACCGTGGCCCGGGTGGCGGCGGCCGCCGACCGCGGCAACCGCAGTCTCGTGTACTGCTACACCGGCGACCTCGACCTGGTCGGGCACGTCCGCGGGGCGGAGACGCCCGCGTGGCTCGAGCAGCTGCGGATCGTCGACGCGTTCGCCGAGCAGATCGCGTCGCGGCTCCCGCCGGACGCGACGCTGCTCGTCACCGCCGACCACGGGATGGTCACCGTCCCGGATGAGGCCAAGGTCGACTTCGACGCGTCGCGGACCCTGTCCGACGGGGTGGCCGACCTGGCGGGCGAGGCGCGCGCGCGGCACGTGCACACCCGTCCGGGCGCGGCCGACGACGTGCTGGCCGCGTGGCGCGAGGAGCTCGGCGGGCGGATGTGGGTGGCGCGGCGCGAGGAGGCCCTGGCCGCGGGGCTGTTCGGGCCCGAGGTGACGACGGTCGCCCGGCAGCGGATCGGCGACGTGGTGGCGGTCAGCCTGGGCGACGCCGCGGTCGTGCGCCGGCGGGCCGAGTCCCGCCTGTCGGCGCTGCCCGGACAGCACGGGGCGCTCACCGACGACGAGCTGCTGGTGCCGCTGCTGTCCACGTGAGACCGACGGAGGTCCACCGAGGCGGGGTATCCGACCCCGCCACTAGGGTGCGCGCTCATGACCTCGCCGTCCCCCCGCGTCCGCAAAGCCGTGATCCCTGCCGCCGGTCTCGGCACCCGCTTCCTGCCGGCCACGAAGGCCGTGCCGAAGGAGATGCTCCCGGTCGTCGACCGGCCCGCCCTCGACTACGTGGTCAGCGAGGCGGCGCGCTGCGGGCTCGACGACGTGCTCATCGTCACCGCCCGGGGCAAGGGGGCGATCGAGGACCACTTCGACCGCTCCCCGGAGCTCGAGGCGGCGCTGGAGGAGAAGGGTGACGCGGCGCGGCTGGAGGCCGTCCGCCGCCCGTCGAGCCTGGCCAAGATCCACTCCCTCCGGCAGGGCGAGGCCAAGGGCCTCGGTCACGCCGTCCTCGTTGCGGCGGAGCACGTCGGCGACGAACCGTTTGCCGTGCTGCTCGGTGACGACCTCATCGACGAGCGCGACCACCTCCTCGAGCAGATGGTCGAGGTGCAGAGCCGCCACGGCGGCAGCGTCGTGGCGCTGCAGCAGGTGCCGAAGGAGAACATCTCGCTGTACGGCGTCGCGGCCGCCGACGCCGTCGAGGGCGAGGACGGCCTGGTCCGGGTGCGCGACCTCGTGGAGAAGCCTCCGGCCGACGAGGCCCCCAGCGACCTGGCGATCATCGGTCGCTACGTGCTGTCCCCCCGCGTGTTCCAGGTGCTCCGCGAGACGCCGCCCGGACGCGGCGGGGAGATCCAGCTGACAGACGCCCTGAAGACCCTGGCGCAGGGCGGTGACGAGCCCGTCCACGGCGTGGTGTTCGGCGGCCGGCGCTACGACACGGGCGACAAGGCCGACTACCTGCGCACGGTCGTGCGTCTCGCGGTCGACCGGGACGACCTCGGCCCCGACCTGCTGGCGTGGCTGAAGGAGTTCGTCGCGGAGCGGACCGGCGGCGGGGCCGCCTGACCCCGCGTCCGCCCGGAGACCCCCGATGAAGACGGTCGAGGAGCACCTCGCCGACGTCCTCGCGGTCGTTCGGCCGCTGGGGCCGCTCGCGGTGCCGCTGCTGGATGCCCACGGGTGCGTCCTCGCCGACGACATCGTGTCCGACGCGGCCGTGCCGTCGTTCGCCAATTCCGCGATGGACGGGTACGCCGTCGTCGCCGCCGACGTGGCGGGCGCCGAGGAGGCCCGGCCGGCGCTGCTGCCGGTCGACGGCGACGTCCCGGCCGGGCCCGCGCCCGCGCTGACGGTGGCGCCCGGCCGATGTGTTCGGATCATGACCGGTGCCGTCCTGCCGCCGGGGGCCGACGCCGTCGTCCCGGTGGAGTGGACGGACGGCGGAGTCGCGGAGGTCCGCGTCTTCCGCCCCGCCGAGCCCGGGCTGAACATCCGCGGCGCGGGGGAGGACGTGCGACCCGGGCAGACCGTGCTGACCGCCGGCACGGTGCTGGGGCCGGCGCAAGTGGGGCTGCTCGCCGTCGTGGGGCGGCCGGCGGTGCGCGTGCGCCCCCGGCCCCGCGTCGTCGTGCTGTCGACCGGCAGCGAGCTGGTGGAGCCCGGCCGCCCGCTCGCGCCCGGCCAGATCCACGACTCGAACAGCTACGCGCTGACCGCCGCCGCGCGGGAGGCGGGAGCGCAGGCGACCCGTGCGGCCGGGGTGCCCGACGACCCGCGGGCGCTGCGGGCCGCCCTGGAGGACCTGCTCGTCCGGGCCGACCTCGTCGTCACGAGCGGCGGGGTCAGCGTCGGGGCGTACGATGTGGTCAAGCAGGTACTGCGCGAGGCCGGCACGGTGACGTTCTCCCAGGTGGCGATGCAGCCCGGCAAGCCGCAGGCGTTCGGAACGCTCGGTCCGGCCGCGACCCCGTTCTTCGGGCTCCCGGGAAACCCGGTGAGCGCGCTCGTGAGCTTCGAGGTCTTCGTGCGCCCCGCACTGCGGCGGATGCTGGGGCTGGAGCCCGTGCAGCGCCCGCCCGTGACGGCCGTGCTCAGCGAGCCGGTGAGGAAGCTGCGGGGCCGCCGGCAGTACCGGAGGGTCACGCTCACCGAGCGGGACGGCGTCGCGGTCGCCACGCCGGTGGGTGGCACGGGCTCGCACCTCATGGCCGGCCTCGCCGCGGCGGGCGGCCTCGCCGTGCTGCCGGAGGACGTCGACGCGGTGCCCGCGGGAGGTGCGGTGGACGTGCTGGTGCTGGGCCCGTGACCGCCCCCGACGGCCCGCCCCGCCTGACGCACGTGGACGCCCGCGGCCAGGCGCGGATGGTCGACGTCAGCGGCAAGGAGGTCACGGCCCGCACCGCGACCGCCCGCGGCCGCGTCCTGGTCAGCCCGGAGGTCGTGGCCCTGCTCCGCGGCGAGGGGGTGCCGAAGGGTGACGCACTGGCTGTCGCACGGATCGCCGGTATCGCGGGGGCCAAGCGCACGCCCGATCTCGTGCCGCTCTGCCACCCCGTCGCCCTGCACGGGGTGTCCGTCGAGCTCGAGGTGACTGACACCGCTGTGGAGATCGCGGTCACCGCCCGGACCGCCGACCGGACGGGGATCGAGATGGAGGCGCTGACCGCCGTCGCGGTCGCCGGTCTCACCGTGGTGGACATGGTGAAGGCCGTCGACAAGGGTGCGGTGATCACGGACATCCGGATCGTGGAGAAGACGGGAGGCCGCAGCGGCATGTGGCGCCGGGAGGCCGAAGGGGCGGACGGGTGAGCGCCGGCCCACGGGGGGTCCCCGTCGGGGCACGCGGCCTCGTGGTCACGGTGTCCGACCGCTCTGCAGCCGGCGTACGGGCCGACACCAGCGGTCCCGCGGCCGTCGAGGCCCTGCGCGCCTTGGGGTTCGCCGTCGGCGACCCGGTCGTCGTCCCCGACGAGGCGGCCGAGGTCGAGCGCGTCCTGCGCGAGGCCGTCGCCGCGTCGTACGACGTCGTGTTCACCAGCGGCGGCACCGGGCTCGGCCCGCGCGACGTCACGCCCGAGGCGACCCGGGCCGTCCTGGAG
>JALYNB010000237.1 GCA_030773395.1 Actinomycetota bacterium | reverse complement strand
GGCGAGCCCGTGCCGCCGCGACGGGAGCGGCTCGTCGACGGTCTGCGCTACCGCTTCACCAGCCGGGTCGAGACGCTGGCCCGCGCCGACCTCGGGGCACTCGCCACCCGGCTGCGTGACGGCTGCGAGGGTCGCGACGACCGACTCGCCGGGGTGTTCCCGGGCGACCGCGACGCGCTGACGGTGCTCGCCGGCGGGGTCGCCGCCCGCGGTGCGCGCTGGCGCACCTGGCACCTCTACCCGGGCACGGGCGAGGTCGTGCGCACGTCCACAGAGGTGGCCTGGTGAGCGCGGCCGTCGCGCCGCCGCGGCGCCGGCGCGGCGTCGCCCTCGCCACCGCGGTCGTGCTGCTCGTAGCCGGGTGCACCAACGGCGACGCTCTCTACGACTACGTGGCGCAGAACTACCAGGTGCTGGCGCAGAACGGCGACGACAACCTCGAGGCCCGCAGCGACCAGCCCGTGGACCGGGTCGCGGGCGACCTGCTCAACCGCTTCCCGGGGCGCGACGTCTACTCCGACCCGACGGCCGGCACGTTCTACCGCTACGACGACGACTTCGTCGCCGTCCGGCCCGACCCCCGCGGCGGCTCGCTGATCAGCCTCGACGACGACGAGACCGGTTCCACCCGCTGGGTCCCGATCATCGGCGGCTTCTATCTGCCGGGGGGCCGCTTCGGCGGGCCGCGAGTCCGCACCGGCGGCACGGGCGAGACCAACCGCGGCGGCGGCCCGGGGACCGGCAAGTGACCGGTCCCGCCCGCCCCTTTCCACCGACACGACCGGGAGCAGCCGATGATCGACAGCACCGGGGTCATCGGCACGCTGGCCTACGCGGGCGTCGGCCTGACGCTCCTGACGCTCGGGTACGTCGTGCTCGACCTGATCACCCCGGGCAACCTGCGCCACCTCGTGTTCGCCGATCGCAACGTCAACGCCGCGGTCGTGGCCGCCGGCAACGCACTGGCCCTCGCGGCGATCGTCACGACGGCGATCCTCGAGAGCGATGACGTGCTCGTGGTCGGGCTCGTCCAGGCGACCGTCTACGGGCTGCTCGGCATCGCGCTGCAGGCCGTCGCCTTCAAGATCCTCGACCTGGTGACACCCGGGCACCTCGGCCACATCGTCACCGACCCCCGCCCGGACCCGGCGTCCGGCGTCGTCGCCGTCTTCACGCTGGCCATGGGCGCGGTCCTGTCAGCGGCGATCACCTAGGCGCGCCTGTGCTCCAGACCCGGCCGGCGGGCGCGGTGGTGCGACTGTCCCGCGCCGTCCTGCTCCTCACGGTCTTCCTCTGCGCGGCGTGCGGGCTCGTCTACGAGCTGGCGCTCCTGACGCTGGGCGACCACCTGGCCGGGGGCGGGGTCCGGCAGACGTCGCTCGTGCTGGGCCTGTTCGTCTGTGCGATGGGCCTGGGGTCCCTGGCAGCGAAGCCGCTGCTGGGCCGGCCGCTGCTCGCGTTCGCCCTCGTCGAGGGCACGCTCGCCGTCGTCGGCGGCCTGTCGGTGCTGGTGCTCTACGCCGCGTACGCCTGGCTCGACCTCTACACGCCGGCCGTGCTGCTCGCCTCCGTCGCCGTCGGGACGCTGATCGGCGCCGAGGTGCCGCTGCTCATGACGCTGCTCCAGCGGGTCCGTGCGCAGGACGCCGGGGAGGCGGTGGCCGACCTCAACGCGGTGGACTACCTCGGCGCGCTCGCCGGCGGGCTGGCCTTCCCCTTCCTCCTCCTGCCGGTGTTCGGCCAGCTGCGGGGCGCGCTCGTCACCGGCGCGGTGAACCTGCTCGCGGCCGCGCTGGTCGTCGCGTGGCTGCAGGTGGGCGCCCGCGGGGTGCGGCTCCCCCGCCGCGCGCTCGCGGGCCTCGCCGCCGCCGGGACCGCGGCCGCAGCCCTGCTCGTCGGGACGGCGGCACTGGCCGACGGCTTCGAGGTCACCGCCCGGCAGCGGCTCTACCGGGCCCCCATCACGCACTCGGAGCGGAGCGCGTACCAGGAGGTCGTGGTCACGCAGGCCCGACCGGGCCGGCCGGACGACCTCCGGCTGTTCCTGGACGGCGACCTGCAGTTCTCCAGCCGGGACGAGCACCGCTACCACGAGGCCCTGGTGCAGCCGGCCATGGCCGCGGGGGCCTTCAGCGCCCTGGTCCTCGGGGGCGGTGACGGGCTGGCGCTGCGCGAGGTGCTCCGCTCCGACGTCCGGCGCGTCGTCGAGGTCGAGCTCGACCCGGCCGTGCTCGCGCTGGCCCGCGACGACTCGCGGTTCCGGCGGCTGAACGGCGACAGCCTGCGGGACCCCCGCGTTGAGGTCGTCGTCGCCGACGCCATGCAGTGGCTCCGGGAGGCCGACGAGACGTTCGACGTGGTCGTCGTCGACATGCCCGACCCGGACGACCCGGCGACCGCGAAGCTCTACAGCACGGAGTTCTACGGCCTCGCGTCCCGCCTGCTCACCCCGGGCGGGCGCATGGTCGTGCAGGCCGGGTCGCCGTACTTCGCGCCGCACGCCTACTGGTGCGTCGTGGAGACGCTGCGCGGGACGGGTCTGGACGTCGTCCCCTACCACGTGGACGTCCCGAGCTTCGGTGACTGGGGCTTCGCCCTGGCGGGGCACGAGCCCCCGGGCCCGCTGCGGCTGCCCCCGGCCGTCGCGGGCGACCTGCGGTTCCTCGACCAGGCGGTCCTCGAGGCGGCGACGGTGTTCCCGCGCGACTCCCAGCCCGTCCCGGTGGAGGCGTCCACCCTCGACCGGCCCAG
>JALYNB010000236.1 GCA_030773395.1 Actinomycetota bacterium | reverse complement strand
GCCGTGGGCAGGGCGACGAGTGCGGCCTGCCGGCCGCGCCGGAAGTCGCGCACCGGCCAGCCCGCGGCCTTCGCGGCCTGCCGCAGGTCCCGGTCCGGGTTGATCGCCATCGGGTGGCCGACGAGGGACAGCAGCGGGAGGTCGTTGACCGAGTCGCTGTAGGCCGAGCAACGGGAGAGGTCGAACCCCTCCCGGACGGCCAGCGCGCGGACGGCCTCCGCCTTCGCGGGGCCGTGGAGCGGCTCGCCGACCAGCCGGCCCGTGTACCGGCCGTCGCGGGACTCGCTGACCGTGCCCAGTGCGCCGCTCAGCCCGAGCCGCCGCGCGATGATCTCGGCGAGCTCGACCGGGGTGGCGGTGACGAGCCAGACCTGCTGGCCGGCCGCCCGGTGCTGCTCGGCGAGCGCGCGCGTGCCCGACCAGATCTTGTGGGCCATCAGCTCGTCGTAGATCTCCTCGCTGAGGGACACCACCTGCCACACCTCGCGGCCCGCGATGAAGGCGAGCGCCGACTCCCGCGTGTCGGTCATGTCGCGCTCGCTGCCCACCACGCGGAACACCACCTGCTGCCAGGCGAAGCGGGCCAGGTCGCGGCTCGTGAAGAACTTGCGCCGGGCCATGCCGCGGGCGAAGTGGAACAGCGACGCGCCCTGCATGAGCGTGTTGTCGACATCGAAGAAGGCCGCCGCGGTCGGGTCGAGCGCCGACTCGGCGAGCGTCTCGCTGCGGAAGGCCGCGACCTCCGCCGCGCTCGCCCCGGTCCGGGCCGCGCTCGCCGCCTCCTCCACGCGGCTGCGGCGCCGCCGCAGAAGCGGGGCGAGCAGCTGGGACGAGGTGACCCGGGGCACGAGGGCCTCCTCCGGTCGGCGCGGTCAGGGTCGGGGGCTGGTGCCCGACCGTACGGGACCCGACGAGTCGCCCATCGGGACCGACGCGGGAGGACCGCGCGCTGCGCCAGCGCGCCCGGGGGGCGGGCCGCGGGCAGACTGGCCCCGTGGCCCGCGTCGTCCTCTACACCCGCCCGGGCTGCCACCTCTGCGACGTCGCGCGGGTCGTGGTCGAGACGGTCACGGCCGAGCTGGGCGTCGACTCCGCGGAGGTCGACATCCGCACGTCGCCGGAGCTCCTCGTCGAGCACGGCATGCGGGTGCCGGTCCTGGAGGTCGACGGCCGCGAGCACGCCCACTTCCGGGTCGACCCGGACGGGCTCCGGCGGGCCCTGCGGGCGGGCGCCGTGAGCGCCGTGAGAGCCGTGCCACTCGGGCCGCGCGGGAGGAAGCGCTGATTTTGTCCAGGCGTTCACCCCTGCGTAGGGTGAACACACAGATCAGGGGCGGTGGACGGGCCACGGGACCGACGCGGTGGTCGAACGCTGCGCCTCCGGTGACGTGGGCAGTGGAGTCAGACGCGAGCGCGGGACCTCCCGCCCGGGCGGGAGTGCGATGAGCGGGGGAGTCCCCATGCGGCCCGCCCCGCTGCCGACGGCCCGCGGGGGCTCCGCGAGGGCGACTCGCGAAGACGCTAACGCCCCGGTCGAGGCGACCGTCACGGGGGTGCCGGTCCGCGCGGTGCCCGTCGCCACCGTCTCCCGGCTGCCGGTCTACCTGCGCACCCTGCACGGGCTCCTCGACGACGGGACCACCACCGTGTCGTCGGACTCGCTCGCCGCGCTCGCGGGGGTGAGCGCCGCGAAGCTGCGCAAGGACCTCTCCCAGCTCGGCTCCTTCGGCACGCGCGGGGTCGGCTACGACGTGCCGTTGCTCGTCGCCTGCATCTCCGAGGCCCTGGGGCTCACGCAGCACTGGCCGGTCGTCCTCGTGGGGGTCGGCAACCTCGGCCAGGCCCTGGCGGGGTATGGCGGCTTCGCCTCCCGTGGCTTCCGCGTCGCCGCGCTGCTCGACGTCGACCCGGCGCGCGTCGGCACGTCCGTCGCGGGGGTCGCGGTGCGCCCCCTGACCGACCTCGCCGCGGTGGTCGAGGAGCTGGGCGGCAGGGTGATCGGTGTCATCGCCACCCCCGCCGCCGCGGCGCAGGAGGTCGCCGACCTGCTCGTCGCCGCGAGCGTGACGAGCATCCTGAACTTCGCCCCGGTCGTGCTCGCCGTGCCCGACGCCGTCGACGTCCGCAAGGTCGACCTCGCGCTGGAGCTGCAGATCCTGTCCTTCCACCACGCGCGCCGTGCGCCCGGTGGCCCTGCTCTGACCGGAGTTACCGCGTGAGCGTGCTGGTCGTCGGAATGAACCACCGCAGTGCGCCGGTCGCCCTGCTCGAGCGGGTCGCGGTCGCCCCCGGCGACCTGCCGAAGGCGCTGCGAGCCCTCGTCGACGCCGACGACGTGAACGAGGCCTTGGTGCTCTCGACCTGCAACCGGGTCGAGGTGTACGCCGACGTGGAGCGGTTCCACGGCGGTGTGGCCGCCGTCAGCGACCTGGTCTCGCGCACCAGCGGCGTGCCACTGGAGGACCTGACCGACGCCCTCTACGTGCACTACGAGGACCAGGCCGTCCAGCACCTGTTCGCGGTCGCCTCGGGCCTCGACTCCATGGTCGTCGGCGAGGCCCAGATCCTCGGCCAGCTGCGCTCGGCGTACGGCAGCGCGCGGGAGGAGGGCGCGACCGCCCGGGTGCTGCACGAGCTGTTCCAGCAGGCCCTGCGGGTCGGCAAGCGCGCCCACGCCGAGACCGGCATCGACCGGGCTGGGGCCTCCCTGGTCAGCGTCGGCCTCCGGCTGGGGGAGCAGGCCCTCGGCACGCTCGTCGGGAAGAGCGTTCTGATCGTCGGGGCGGGGTCGATGGGGGCGCTGGCCGGGGCCACCCTCCGGCGGGCCGGCGTCGGGGAGGTCGTGGTGGCCAACCGCACCGCGGAGCGGGCGGAGCGGCTGGCCACGACGCTGCAGGGGCGCGGCATCGGCCTGGACGAGCTCGGCGACGCGCTGCGCGACGCCGACGTCGTCGTCTCCTCGACCGGGGCCACCGGCGTGGTCGTCCCCGCCGACGTGGTCGAGGAGGCCGTGCGCGCCCGGGGCGGCCAGCCCGTGTTCTTCCTCGACCTGGCGCTTCCCCACGACATCGACCCGTCCGTACGGCGACTGCCGGGCGTGACGCTGACCGACCTGGAGACGCTGCGGGGGGTGCTCGAAGGCACCGAGACCGCCGAGGACGTCGAGGCGGTACGGCGGCTGGTGGCCGAGGAGGTCGGCGCCTTCCTGTCGTGGCAGCGGTCGGTGCGGGTCGCCCCGACGGTGGTCGCCCTGCGCTCCCAGGCCGCGGAGGTCGTCGCCGCCGAGCTGCTGCGACTGGACAGCCGGCTGCCGCAGCTGAGCGCGGTCGAGCGCGAGGAGGTCGCGGTCACCGTCCGGCGGGTCGTCGACAAGCTGCTGCACACGCCGACGGTGCGGGTGAAGGAGCTCGCGGGCTCCCCGGGCGGGGAGGGCTACGCGCTCGCCCTGCGCGAGCTGTTTGGGCTCGACCGGACGGCTCCCGAGGCGGTCACGCAGGTGTCGCTGGAGACGGTCGCCCCGGACGCCGGTGGGACGGCGGGCGGGACCGCCCTCGCCGCGGACGTGCTGCGGGGGCCGCGGTGACTGCGGTCGAGGTGCTCGGGCGCGCCACCCTGCGCCTCGGCACGCGGGGCAGCGCCCTCGCCCTCGCGCAGAGCGGGGGGGTGGCCGCGACCGTGCTCGCGCAGTCCGGCGTCCCCGTGGAGCTCGTCGAGATCGTGACCCGCGGGGACGTCGACCGCGCCGCCATCGCGCAGATGGGCGGCACCGGCGTCTTCGTGACCGCGCTGCGGGAGGCCCTCCTCGACGGGGCCGTGGACGTCGCCGTCCACAGCTACAAGGACCTCCCGACCGCTCCGGCGCGCGGTCTGCGGGTCGCCGCTGTGCCGGGCCGGGAGGACCCGCGGGACGTGCTCGTCGCCCGCGACGGCCTGACGCTCGCGGAGCTCCCGCC
>JALYNB010000235.1 GCA_030773395.1 Actinomycetota bacterium | reverse complement strand
GCCGGCCTCCAGCCAGCGCTCCGGCACGGTCCCGCTCACCGGCGCGGTGTCCTGCCAGAGGACGACCACGCCCGTCGACGGTGACGACCACGCCGCGCGCAGCCATTCCGCGTCGCGGCGCCGGTGGGCGGACCGGTCGACCGCCGCCCGGGACAGGGCGGGCGGCGCGGACAGGACGGACGGGGACAGCAGCGCGTGACCGGTCACTCCTGCACGACCGCGCACACGCAGATCAGCCGGTCGCCCTGCTCGATGCGGGTGGCCTCGGGGCTGTCCCAGCGGAACATCTCCCCGTCGCGGACCAGGGCGACGACCGGCTCGCGCAGGTTCTTCACGCTGCGGCCGATGTCGTCCTCCGGCGCCTCGCGTTCGACGAGCTCCAGGCCGGACCCGGGGGTGAGCAGGTCCTCTACGACGGACACCAGCCGTGGGCTCTCGGTCGACAGGCCCAGCAGACGTCCGGCGGCCTCGCTGGTGGTCAGCACCTGGCTGGCTCCGCTCTGCCGCAGGAGGTGGGCGTTCTCGGACTCCCGCACCGAGGCGATGATCCGCGCGTGCGGGTTCAGCTCGCGGGCGGTGAGGGTCGTCAGCACCGCGGTGTCGTCCGACTTCGGCGCGACGATCACGATCGCCGCGTGCTCGACGCCCGCCTGGCGGAGGACGTCGGTCCGCGTGCCGTTGCCGTGGATCACGTTGAGACCGGCCGTGTTGGCCTCCTCGACCGCGCCGGGGTCGGTGTCGACGACGACGATCTGGCCGGGTCGGTACGTGCCGCCCGTCATCGCAGCGATGGCGCTGCGGCCCTTCGTGCCGTAACCGCAGACGACGACGTGGTCCCGCAAGGAACGCCTCCAGCGACCGACAGCGAGGGCCTCCCGGGATCGCTCGGTGAGGACCTCGAGGGTGGTGCCGACCAGGACGATGAGGAAGGCCACCCGGGCGGGGGTGACCACGAGGACGTTGAACAGACGGGCCCCGTCGCTCACGGGGACGATGTCGCCGTACCCCGTCGTGGACAGGCTGACCGTCGCGTAGTACACCGCGTCGAGGAGGCTCAGCCCGTCACCGGCCGCGTCGCGGTAGCCGTCGCGGTCGAGGTAGACGGCGATGACCACGAGCGTGAGCACGATCGTGGCGATCACGACCCGCTTGGTCATCGCCCGGACGGGTGAGACCTCGGGGCGCGCCAGGTGGACGGCCGCGCCCGGCGTGCTCGTGCGCACCCCGCTGCGCTCGCTCAGGTGGGACAGGCGGGGGACCACGGTCGGGCAGCGTACGGCGACGCGCGGGCGTGGGCCTGCGGGGTGCGCCCCGCGCCTACCCCCCCGCCGGGGCCTCGTCCTCCGTGTCGACCACCTCCAGCGTCTCGACCACGTCCAGCGTCTCGAGCCCGGCGCGCACGACGCCGGCGTCGCCGACGACCACCGTGGTCAGCCGGGCGGGTGCGAGGTGGGCGGCGGCCGCCGCCAGCACGTCGTCCTCCGTCGCGGCCTGCAGGTCGCGCGGGTGCTCGTGCAGCCACTGGGGCCCCACCCCGGCGGTGAGCAGCGCGACGAGCGTGGAGGCGAGGTCCGCCGCCGTGGCGGTCGCGAGCGCGAGCACGCCGGTCGCGTAGCGCCGCGCCGCGGCCAGTTCGGCGGCCTCCACCGGGAGGGTCGCGATGCGGCCCAGCTCGTAGCGGGTCTCGAGCAGCGCGGGGGCGGTCACGCCGGTGGACACGTCCGCGCCGATCACCACACGCGAACCCGCCCGGGCGTGCTCCACGCTCGAGCTGGGGCTGTAGGTGTAGCCCCGCTTCTCCCGGATGTTCGCGACGAGGCGCGACGAGAAGTAGCCCCCGAACACGAGGTTGGCGAGGACCAGCGGCGCGTAGGCGGGGTCGCTCCGGCCCACGGCCGGACCCGCGAGTCGCAGCGTGGACTGCACGGCCCCGGGCCGGTCGACCAGGAGCAGCCCGCCGGCGCGCGTGGGCGCGGGCGGGGCCTCCACGGCGCCACCGGTCCCGGACGCCGCCCAAGCGCCGAGCGCGGTCTCGGCCAGGTCGAGCGCCGCCTCCGGCTCGAGGTCGACGACCATGACGAGCAGGGCCCCGTCGGGGCGGACG
>JALYNB010000234.1 GCA_030773395.1 Actinomycetota bacterium | reverse complement strand
CCGAGCGGTCGTCGCTGCTGCCTGCGGGCCTCGACGCCCGGCTGACCCGCCTGGGCGCGGCCCTGCGGACGGCGCTCGCGTCGGCGGACGCCGTGCCCGACCCGGACGCACCCCTGGTCGCCGACACGGCCGGAGTCGAGTCGGCCTGGACCGTCGTCGCCGAGCACCGGCTCGCCGATGCCGACCCGCGGACGGGATCGGCGGGCTCCGCCGTGCGACTCGTCCGCTGGCTCGCCGCCCCCGTCGCGGCCGAGGACACTGGGATCGCCGCCCTCACCACCCGACACGTCATCGCGGACGCCTGGGTCGACGCGGCGATGGACGACGTCGGCGCCGGTGCGGTCGACCACGACCTGGCCGCCGCCCTGAACGCCCTCGCCGCGGTCGTGCGCCGGCGCCGGAACGCCCACGACCGCGCCTTCGCGGCCGCCCTCGCGGCGCACACCGCCGACGACCGGCCGGGTGACGTGCGGCACGTCGAGGACGTCCTCCCCGACGTCGTCCTGCGCCTCGCGCGGAGCATCGGTGTGCTGCTGCTCGTCTGCGACGGGATGAGCGTCGCCGTCTCCACCGAGGTCGTCGCCGCCGCCGTGAAGGAGGGCTGGCAGGAGGCGCTGCTCGCCGACGAGACCGGGCGGGCCTCGGCGCTCGCCGTCTTGCCGTCGCTCACCGATCCCAGCCGCACGTCGCTGCTCGCCGGGAACCTGCGGACGGGACAGCGTGCCCTGGAGATTCGCGCCCACGCCGAGCTGACCCGGGCCGCCGGGCTGCCGGGCGAGCCGGCGCTGTTCCACAAGGGTCCGCTGGACAGCTCCCGGCTCGGCTACGCCGTCGCGGACGACGTGGGCGCGGCGCTCGACGACCTCGACCGTCGGCCCCTCGTCACCTGCGTGCTCAACGCCGTCGACGACGCCCTCGACCGCTCCGACCCCGGCGGCACCGTCTGGGGTCTCGACACCGTCAAGCACTTGCGGCCGCTGCTCGACCGGGCGCGCCGCGCCGGGCGGGTCGTGGTCCTCACGGCCGACCACGGCCACATCGTCGAGCGGCGTCAGGGGGCGCAGCGCCGCCACGCCGGGGCGTCGAGTGGCCGGTCCCGTCCCGCCGACGTCGGGCCGGTCGAGGACGACGAGGTGCTGGTCGCCGGGCGCCGGGTCCTCACCCCCGACGGCCGTGCCGTCCTCGCCGTCGACGACGGCCTGCGCTACGGCCCGCTCAAGGCCGGCTACCACGGCGGAGCATCTCCGGCGGAGGTGGTGGTGCCGCTCGTCGTCCTCGTCCCCGGCGGTCTCCCCGAGCGCACGGACCTCCGGCTGGCCACCCCGCAGGAGCCGGAGTGGTGGGACGGCCCGGTGACGCCGGGCCCGGCCCCCGCGGAACTGCCCCCGGCCCCGCCAGGGGCGCGGCCTGCGCCCCCGGCCACCCCGACGCTGTTCGATGAACCCGAGCCCGAACGGCCTTCCCCGCCCCAGGGCGCCGCCGGCGTCGTGGCGTCGGTGCTTCGCTCCCCGGTGTACGCCGAGCAGAAGGCGGTCTCCGGGCGGCTCGCCGTCACCGACGAGCAGGTCGGCCGGATGCTGTCCGCCCTGCTCATCGCGCCGGACCAGCGGCTTGCCCCGGCTCGGGCCGCGGTCGCGCTCGGCGTGCCCGTCGCCGCGCTGCGGGGGGCGCTGCTGCACGTCAGCCGAGTGCTCAACGTCGAGGGCTACGCGGTGCTGCAGTTCGACGCCGACGGCATCACCGTGGTGCTCGACGAGCCGCTCCTGCGCGAGCAGTTCGGCCTCGGCACGTGACGGCGGTCTCCCCGCGTCGCCGGCGAGAGGTCGTGGACGCGCTGCGGCGCGGCACCGTCCCCGCGGCCGGGCTCGACCTCCTGGCCGTCGGGCTCGAGACGCTCGGGCCCGCCCTCGACGAGACGCTGGACGCGGTCGCCGCCGGCGGCAGCGGCTTCCGGGCGGTGCGCGGTGAGTACGGCGCCGGCAAGACCTTCCTCACCCGGTGGCTCGCCGAGCGGGCGCTGCGCCGCGGGCTCGCCGCGGCCGAGGTGCAGATCAGTGAGACGGAGACGCCGCTGCACCGGCTCGAGACTGTCTACCGGCGGGTCGGCGAGGCGCTGCGCACCGCATCCTTCCCCCCCAGCGCGCTCCGACCGCTGCTCGACGCCTGGCTCTACACCCTCGAGACCGACGCGGGTCCGCTCGGCGTCGACGTCGACACCCTCCTCGACCGGCGGCTCGCCGCGGTCTCCACGCGCACCCCACTGTTCGCGCAGGCGCTCCGCGGCTACCGGAACGCCACCGCCGCCGGCGACAGCGCCACCGCCGACGGGCTGGCCGCCTGGCTCGGCGGGCAGCCGGGCATCGGTGCGTCGGTCAAGCGGGCGGCCGGTATCCGCGGTGACCTCGACCACTTCGCCGCGATGGCCTTCCTGCAGGGGCTCCTCACCGTGCTGCGGGACGCCGGCCACCCCGGGCTGCTCCTCGTGCTCGACGAGGTCGAGACCCTGCAGCGGGTCCGCGGCGACGTCCGGGACAAGGCGCTGAACGCGCTGCGCCAGCTCGTCGACGAGGTGGACGCCGGACGGTTCCCCGGGCTGTTCCTGGTCGTCACCGGGACCCCGGCCTTCTTCGACGGTCCCAGTGGGGTGCCTCGCCTCCCGCCGCTCGCACAGCGGCTCGCCACCGACTTCACCACCGACCCCCGGTTCGACAACCCGCGGGCCGTGCAGCTCCGTCTGGCCGGCTTCACGCCACCGCGACTCGTCGAGCTCGGCAGCCGCGTCCGGGACCTCTACGGGACCGGCGCCGCGGAGCCCGACCGGGTGCGGGCCGTCGTCGACGACGCCTACGTCGCGGAGCTGGCGGCGGCCGTCACCGGTTCGCTGGGCGGTCGGGTGGGGGTCGCGCCGCGGGTGTTCCTCAAGAAGCTCGTCGCCGACGTGCTCGACCGGGTCGACCTCTACGCCGACTTCGACCCGCGTCGGGACTACGCCCTCACGCTGCGGCCGGACGAGCTGAGCGACGTGGAGCGCAACGCCGCCGCCGGTCGCCGTACGGGAGTCGACCTGGACGACGTCGAGCTGGACGCGTGACCTCGAGGGGAGCAGCGAGGCCTCCGGGGGGAGTCACGCGCTAGGGCGGAGCAGGATGGCCAGTACCTCGGGGGCAGTGAATCGTCGGCCGTAGACGGCCTCGTCGTACGCACCCAGCACGTCCGCCTCCACAAGCTGGCGGACGAGGCCGTTGGCCCGCGCGTAGCTCACCCCGAGGTGTCGCTCGACCTGGCGCACCGTGAAGATCGGTTGGGCCAAGGCCAAGTCGACGACACGCATGGCGTTCTCCGCACGCAAGCCCGTAGCCCGGATGCGCGCCTTCAAGTCTCCCTGGAGCGCCAGGAGATCTGCCAGCTGCCGCTCAGTGGCTTCCGCGGAGGCCGCGAGCCCTCGCGCGAAGAACTCGATCCAGGGGTCCCAGGCGCCGCTCGCGCTGACCTCCAGCAGGCGGTCGTAGTAGTCGGCCCGCCGGGACTCGAACCAGGGTGACACGGTGAGCGTGGGCTCCGTCAGCACACCGGCGTAGAGCAGGTGGACGACGACCAGCAGGCGGCCGATCCTGCCGTTCCCGTCGTTGAAGGGATGCAGAGTCTCGAACTGGTAGTGGGCGATCCCTGCCGCGACCACAGGGTCGATCTCGCCATCGTGGTCGCTCGACATCCAATCGAGGCAGTCTCGCAACTGCTGCTCTAGTTCGTCGCCAGGTGGTCGCGGCACGAACCGAGCGTCCTGGACCCGAGCGCCCGGGTTCGAGCCGATGACGACCTGGATGTCGCGGACACGACCGGCGTGGGGAGTGTCCGCAGGAGTTCCCTGGACAAGCTTCGTCTGGAGGTCCACGAGCAGCCCGACCGTGACCGGCCGGCCCTCGGCCTGCCAGGCGAAAGCGTGCTCGGCGGCTCGGACGAAGTTCATGACCTCCCGGAGGTTGGCGTCCGCCGGCTCGTCCTCCTCGTCCGCGGCGAGGACGTCCTGCAGCGGTGCGTACGTCCCCTCCAGGGCCGACGTGCTCTGCGCCTCCCGGCGCAGGGTCGGTCGGCGGAGCAGCCCGGGGTTGGGCAGCTGGCGAGCCGAGCTGGAGAGCGCAGCCAGCGCGGCCCTTGCGCGGGCCACGGTGTTGAACGTGCGGACACTCAGCTCGGGAGTGACCCGGGGGAGGGGGTGCGGCGCGAAGGCGACGTGCTCCCAGGCCCCGTAGCGTGGGTCCACCCCATGGATGGGCACGAGGATGCCGCTCGGGCTCCGACTGAACCGCTCCGCCTGCACAATGCAACTCTAGGGGTTGTTCTGTTCAACTTCACAGGCTCACGAGGGCGGCAATGCTCGACAGTGAGCACGTCGTCGGAGCGTCGCGTGAGCACGGCTCCGTGTCGGCAGGCGTGACCGTGGCCGACCTGCACCCCGTCGTCCTCCACCACGTCGTCAACAGCCTCGGCTGGCCGGCGCTCCGCCCCTTGCAGGCTGCCGCTGTCGCCCCTCTGCTCCGCGGGGAGGACGCGCTGCTGCTCGCCCCTACCGCCGGCGGCAAGACCGAGGCCGCCGCCTTCCCGCTGCTGAGCCGCATGGCCGGCGAGGGCTGGCGCGGCCTCTCGGTGCTCTACGTCTGTCCGCTGCGCGCGCTGCTCAACAACCTCGAGCCGCGCCTCTCGTCGTACGCGGGCTGGCTGGGGCGCCGGGCGGCGCTCTGGCACGGCGACGTGCCGACCTCCGCTCGGCGACGCCTCGCCGGCGACCCACCCGACCTCCTGCTGACCACCCCTGAGTCGCTGGAGGCCGTGCTGGTGTCCCGGACGGTGGACGCGGGGCGGCTGTTCGCCGGCGTCCGCGCGGTCGTCGTCGACGAGGTGCACGCGTTCGCCGGGGACGACCGCGGCTGGCACCTCCTCGCCGTCCTCGAACGAGTCGCCCGGCTGGCCGGGCGGCCGCTGCAGCGCGTGGGGCTCTCCGGCGACCGTCGGGAACCCGGGCGAGCTCCTCGTGTGGCTGCAGGGGGCGGCCCGGGACCGGCCCGCGACTGTCGTGGCCCCGCCCGTAGACACCGCGACGGTCCCGGACCTGCAGCTGGACTACGTCGGGTCGGTCCCCAACGCCGCGAAGGTCCTCGCGGCCCTGCACGCTGGCGAGAAGCGGCTCGTCTTCGCCGAGTCCCGCCGTACCGTCGAGGCCCTCGCCGTCGCGCTCCGCGGTGCCGGGGTCGAGACGTTCGTCTCGCACTCGTCGCTGGCGCTCGACGAGCGGCGCCGGGCCGAGACGGCGTTCGCGGAGAGCCGGGACTGCGTGATCGTCGCCACCTCGACGCTGGAGCTCGGGGTCGATGTCGGGGACCTCGACCGCGTGGTGCAGGTCGGATCGCCGCGCACGGTGGCCTCGTTCCTCCAGCGCCTCGGCCGCACGGGTCGCCGCGCGGGCAGCACGCGGAACGCCCTGTTCCTCGCCACCGACGACGACGAGCTGCTCCGGGCCGCGTCACTGCTGCGGCTACACGGGGAGGGCTACGTCGAGCCGGTCGTCCCACCCCCGACGCCACGGCACCTGCTCGCGCAGCAGTTGCTCGGGCTCTGCTTGGAGCGCGGGCAGGTCGGAGAGGCGACGTGGCCCGACGCGCTCGGCGGGCTGCCGCTCGGGGAGCCCGGGGACGCCGAGCGGGTGGCCGGGTGGTTGCTCGAGACCGGCCACCTGGACCGGGATGGCGGGCTGCTGTTCGTGGGCCCCGAGGCCGAGCGGCGGTACGGTCGACGGCACTTCCTCGAGCTCCTGTCCGTCTTCACCGCCCCGTCGCAGTTCCTCGTGCTCCACGGCCGCACCGAGGTCGGTGCGGTCGACCCCGTGGTCCTCACGCGGAAGGCGGAGGGACCGCGGGTGCTCGCGCTGGCCGGCCGTCCTTGGCAGGTCACCCACGTCGACTGGGGCCGGCGGCGGGTCTGGGTCGAGCCGGGCGAGCGGGCGGGCTCGGCGCGGTGGTCGGGGGCCGGGCAGCCCCTGTCGGCCGCGCTGACCGGCGGGATGCGCCGGGTGCTGCTCGGGGCGGACC
>JALYNB010000233.1 GCA_030773395.1 Actinomycetota bacterium | reverse complement strand
GGTCTACGGGGTGCGGGCGTGACCGCGCTGTCCCTCCGCCGGCAGGCCGGCACGGCGGCGCCCGCGGTGGAGCACCCCGGCTGGTGGGGGCGCCGGCTCGGCCCGGGCCTGCTGGTCGTGCTGCTGGTCGCCTGGTCGCTGCACGCCACCGGCGCCGGCCTCGGGTCCCTGCTCGCCGGGCGGGAGCAGGGGGCGCGCCTGGTGGCCGGGCTCCTGCGGCCCGACCTCGACCCGGCGGTCCTGCGCACGGTGGGCACCGCCGCACTGGAGACCGTGCAGATCGCGCTGGCCGGTCTCGTGCTCGCCGTGGTGCTGGCCGCCCCTCTCGCGCTGCTGCTGAGCGGGGTGGGGGGTGCGCCGGCGCTCGTGCGGGTGCCCGCCCGCCTCGTCGCGACCGGGCTGCGCGGCGTGCCGGAGCTGGTGTGGGCGCTCGTGCTCGTCGCGACCGTGGGACTGGGCCCGGCCGCCGGCGTGCACGCCCTCGCGCTGCACGGCGCGGGACTGCTCGCGAAGCTCTGGGCCGAGCAGCTGGAGGCCGTCGACCCCCGGCCCGTGGAGGCGCTGCGCCTGACCGGCGCGGGGCGCGGCGCGGTGCTGGCGCTCGCCGTGCTCCCGCAGGCGCGGGCGGGGCTGGCGTCGCTCGCGCTGTACCAGTGGGAGTGCAACGTGCGCACCGCGACCGTGCTGGGGTTCGTCGGCGCCGGGGGCCTCGGTCAGGCCATCGACCTGTCGCTGCGCCTGTTCGACTACGGGCGGCTGTCCACGGCCGTGCTCGCCGTGCTCGTGCTGGTGGTCGGGGTGGACGCGGTGTCCAGGGCGATGCGTCGCCGGCTCGGCGCGCAGACCACCGTGCCCGCCTGAGCGTTGCGGGCGACGTCGCACGACCGGAGCGCCCCCCGGCGGTGACCGGGGGGCGCTCGTGGTCAGGGACTCGCGGTCAGGGGACTCGCGGTCAGGGGAGCAGGGGGGCCCGGCGGGCGGCGTCGAGCGTGCCGCCGTTCGGGGTTTTCGGCGTGTTGTTTGTGACGATCCGCAGGTGCTGGCGGATCTTCTTGAGGTCGGCCGCGTCCCACGCCGGAGCGTTGATCAGCTGGTCGGCGAAGGCCTTCGCGCCGGGCAGCGGCTCGACGAACACGTTCATCGTCGAGTACGAGACGTCGGTGGCGTAGCCGCCGTAGTCCTGCATCGCCCGGGCCAGCATCCGGCCGGCCGGCGTGGACAGGCCCATCGCGTTGACGTCGACCGTCGGGGGGATCGCGAAGTGGGCGCCCAGCTCGCAGCGTGGGCCGGCGTGAGCTCGACCTCGACCTCGACCTCGTCGTCGCCGTCCTTGTGCGGCTCCCAGCCCGTCGTACGGCGGTGGTGCTCGACGACTGCACCTGACCATGTTCTGCGTGCTGACCGAGGTCGAGCGCGCGCGGTTCCCTCGGACGTGGGGGGTGCGCAGGGCAGCCGTGGTCGTGACCCCGTTCTGCCACCATGTGTTCGACCACGACGGGGAGGTCCCCGAGCGCGACTACGTGTTCGCGGGCGGGGACTCGCTGCGCGACTACGACCTCCTCGTCGAGGCCGCCCGCGGGCTGCCCGCCCGCGTCGCCGTCGCCACCCGCACGCCGCTGCCGGCGGCGCCGAAGCCGACGGTCGTCACCGACAGCCCGGGGTTCTGAGAGGTCCTGCACGACGGCGTCGACGCGTTCGTGGTGCCGCCCGAGCCGGCGGGCCCTGCGGGCCGCGCTGCAGCGCTGCCTGGTCCACGGCGCGCCGAAGAAGGTGGGCGCCGTCGCCCGGCGGGCCCGCGAGCACGTGCTCGCCGAGCACACCCCGAGCGCTTCGTGTCGCGCCTGCTCGCCGGTGGCCGAAATGTCCGCCGGGCTGGGCGCGAGTCGCTGAGGTCTCACCCGAATGCACCGGTCGGAGTACACCCAAGGGCCTGGTGGTGCCGCACACTGGCCACGGGGAGAAGAGACGCGCAGCTCTCGTCGAGAGCGCAGTGAGTGAGGAAGCAGTGACGGACGACACGAGCACCAACCCGGCCGACATCCCGGTCGTCATCCTCTGCGGTGGCATGGGCACTCGGCTGCGGGAGGCCAGTGAAAAGCTGCCCAAGCCCCTGGTCGACATCGGCGGCAAGCCGATCCTGTGGCACATCATGAAGCTCTACGGCGCACACGGGTTCCGGCGTTTCGTACTGTGCCTGGGCTACAAGGGCGACCAGATCAAGCAGTACTTCCTCGACTACCGCGAGCGGGTCTCCGACTTCACGCTGCACCTCGGTGACGGCAACCGTGACTACCACAACTCGCACGACGAGGACTGGGAGATCACCTTCGCCGAGACCGGCCTGCTGACCGGCACGGGTGGGCGCATCCGCCGTGCCGTGCAGTACGTCGACGGCCCCACCTTCATGCTGACCTACGGCGACGGCATCGGCGACGTCGATGTCCGCTCGACCCTCGACCGCCACCTGCGGGAGGGTCGCCTCGGCACGGTGACGGGCGTCCACCCCGGCAGCCGCTACGGCGAGATGAAGGTCGACCGGGGCGGCAGCCAGGTCACCGAGTTTAACGAGAAGCCGACCCTGGCCGACGGCTGGGTCAGCGGCGGCTTCTTCGTCTTCCAGCGCGAGTTCGTCGACCGCTACCTCGACGACGAGCCGTCGCTGCTCCTGGAGAAGGCGCCCCTGCAGCACCTCGCCGCGGACGGCGAGCTCACCGTCAGCCCGCACGAGGGCTTCTGGATGGGGATGGACACCTTCCGCGACTGGACCGAGCTCAACGCCATGTGGGACCAGGGCGAGGCGGCCTGGAAGATCTGGAAGGACGACGCCGACAAGTGAAGATCCTCGTCACGGGCACCGAGGGGTACCTCGGCTGCCTGCTCGCCCCCGAACTGCTGCGCGACGGCCACGAGGTCGTCGGCGTCGACACCGGTTACTACAAGAACGGCTGGCTCTACCACGCGCTCGACCGCACCCCGCTGACGCTCGCCAAGGACATCCGCCACATCGAGCCGGCCGACCTCGCCGGGGTCGACGCCGTCGTGCACATGGCCGAACTGTCGAACGACCCGCTTGGCGCGCTGATCCCCGACATCACCTACGACGTCAACCACAAGGCGTCCGTCCGGCTCGCGGGGCTCGCCAAGCAGGCCGGCGTGCAGAAGTTCGTCTACATGTCGTCGTGCAGCGTGTACGGCGTCGCCGAGGGCGGCGCGGTCGACGAGACCTCGCCGACCAACCCGCAGACGTCGTACGCCATGTGCAAGACGCTCGTCGAGCGCGACGTCGCCCCGCTCGCCGACGACGACTTCTCCCCGACGTTCCTGCGCAACGCCACCGCGTTCGGGGCGAGCCCCCGCATGCGGTTCGACATCGTGCTCAACAACCTCTCCGGGCTCGCCTGGACGACGAAGCAGATCGCCATGACGAGCGACGGCACCCCATGGCGGCCGCTCGTGCACGGCCTCGACATCGCGAAGGCCATCCGCTGCGTCCTCGACGCGCCCCGCGAGGCCGTGCACAACGAGGTGTTCAACGTCGGCAGCGACGAGCAGAACTACCGCGTCCGCGAGATCGCCGAGACCGTCGGGGCCGTGTTCCCCGGGTGCGAGGTCACCTTCGGCGACAACGCTGGCGACAACCGCAGCTACAAGGTGTCGTTCGAGAAGATCAACAAGCAGCTGCCCGGCTTCTCCTGCGACTGGGACGCCCGGCGCGGCGCCGAGCAGCTGCGCGCGGTCTTCGAGCGGATCCAGCTCGACGAGGCCACGTTCACCGGCCAGGGCCACACGCGGCTCAAGCGGCTCGAGCACCTCATGCGCACCCAGCAGATCGACGACGACCTGTTCTGGAGGGCGTGACCGTGATCCTCACCCCGACCGACATCCAGGGCGTCGTCGTCGTCGACCTGGAGCGCCGGGAGGACGAGCGGGGCTTCTTCGCCCGCAGCTTCGACCGGGCCATGTTCGAGGAGGCGGGGCTGGTCCCGCTCGTCGAGCAGGCGAACGTCTCCTACAACCGGCGGGCCGGCACGCTGCGCGGCATGCACATGCAGGTCGCGCCCGCCCTCGAGTCGAAGCTCGTCCGGTGCACGCGCGGCGCGATCCTCGACGTCATCGTGGACATGCGGGACGACTCGCCCACCAGGTACCGGCACGTGGCCGTCGAGCTCACCGCCGAGAACCGGCGGGCCCTCTACGTGCCGCCGCTGTTCGCGCACGGGTTCCAGGCGCTGAGCGACGACACCGAGGTCACGTACATGGTCGGTGGGGCCTACACCCCGGGCGCGGAGCGCGGCTTCCGCCACGACGACCCGGCCTTCGGGATCGACTGGCCGCTGCCGGTCGACGTCATCAGTGACAAGGACGCGTCCTGGCCGCTCGTCGATCGCGCTGGAGGCGCCTCGTGATCCTCGTCGACTGCGCTGGAGGCGCCTTGTGATCCTCGTCGACTGCGCTGGAGGCGCCGCGTGATTCTCGTCGACTCTGCCCTGAAGGCCCGCGCCGCCGAGGGCCGTCCCGTCC
>JALYNB010000232.1 GCA_030773395.1 Actinomycetota bacterium | reverse complement strand
CCGGCAGCCCGGGGCGAGGTGCCGGGCGGACGACGGGGCCGGTGCCGACGCCCGGCACGACCGGCGTGCCGGTGAGCACGCGCCCGGCGGCAGCGGCCTCGGCCGGGGCCTCGGTGGCGGTCATGTGTCCTCCGGGGGGAGCAGGGCGTTGTGAGCGACGTTACGAAGGGGTCTTGACGATGTCAACGACTCGGGCGTAAAACCAACAAGACGAACGGTAAATGCAACGCAAAGCCAAGACCCTGCAGCCCAGCTGGCTCGTCGCCGGCTGCGAGTCGGCCGAGCCCGGGGGTGGGTCATGTACGCCGAGGAGCGCCAGGACGCGATCGCCGTCCTCGTGCGCCAACGGGGCCGCGTCTCCGTCACCGACGTCGCGGACCGTTTCGGGGTCACTACGGAGACGGTGCGGCGCGACCTCGCCGCGCTGGAGCGCCTGGGCCTGGTGCGCCGGGTCCACGGTGGCGCAGTCCCGACCGCCGCGCTCAGCATCGTGGTGGAGCCGGGCGTGGCCGAGCGCGACTCGAGCCAGGCCCAGCAGAAGGAGCGCATCGCCCGCGCCGCCCTGGAACTGATCCCGCCGGCCGGCGGCAGCCTGCTCCTCGACGCCGGCACAACCACGAGTCGGCTCGCCCGGCTCCTGCCCGTCGACCGCGACCTCGTTGTCGTCACCAATGGCGTCCCGATCGCGGCCCAGCTCGCCGGGCTCGCCGGCGTCCGGCTCCACCTGCTCGGCGGCCGCATCCGCGGAATCACGCAGGCCGCGGTGGGCGAGGAGGCCGTGCGCGCCCTCGGCGACCTGCGGGTCGACGTCGCGTTCGTCGGCACCAACGCCCTGACCGTCGACCACGGCTTGTCGACCCCCGACGCGGACGAGGCGTCCGTGAAGCGCGCGATGGTACGCGCCGCGCAGCGCGTCGTCGTGCTCGCCGACTCGAGCAAGGTCGGCCGGGAGCACCTCTTCCGCTTCGCCGCCCTGGACCAGGTCGACGTGCTCGTCACCGACGAAGGCCTCGACGAGACGGCCCAGAAGGACCTGATCGCCCGCGACCTGGAGGTCGTCCTCGCATGATCGTGACCCTCACCGCCAACCCGAGCCTCGACCGCACGGTCGAGCTGGCGGCCCCGCTGACCCGGGGCCAGCTGCAGCGGGCCCTGACCGTCAACTCGGAGCCCGGTGGGAAGGGCGTGAACATCGCCCGCGCGGTCACGACCGCCGGCCGGCCGTGCACGGCGGTGCTCCCCGGCGCACCCGACGACCCGCTGCTGCAGGCGCTGCGCGACCTCGGCATCGCCCACCACGCGGTCGCCGTCCGCGGCCGGCTCCGGGTGAACCTCAGCGTCACCGAGCCCGACGGCACCACCACCAAGATCAATGAGCCGGGCGTCCGGCTCGGTGCGACCGTCCGCGCCGATCTCGAGCAGGTGCTGCTCGAGGAGGCGGCCGGGGCGGGCTGGGTCGTACTGGCGGGCTCGCTCCCGCCCGGGGTGGCCGACGGCTGGTACGCCGACCTCGTCGTCGCGCTCCGCGCCCGCCACCCCGGGGTCGCCGTCGCCGTGGACACCTCGGGGGCGCCGCTGACCGCACTGCTCGCCCGCGAGCGGGACGCCCTGCCCGATCTGCTCAAGCCCAACGCCGAAGAGCTGGCCGAGGCGACCGGCCGGGACACGGAGGCGCTGGAAGCCGACCCCGACCTCGCGGCGCACGCCGCCCGCGAGCTGGTCGAGCGCGGGGTCGGGGCGGTGCTCGCCACCCTGGGCCCCGCCGGGGCACTGCTGGTCACTGCCTCGGGCAGCTGGCGGGCAGCGCCCCCGACCGTCGTGCCGCGCAGCACGGTCGGAGCGGGCGACTCCACCCTGTCGGGCTACCTGCTCGCCGACCTGACCGGCGCCGACCCGGCCGAGCGGCTCCGCACCGCGGTCGCGTACGGCGCCGCGGCGGTGAGCCTCCCGGGCACCACGATGCCCGGCCCCGACGACGTCACGCCCGACGCCGTCGTCGTCGAGCCCCTGTCCACGGCGGGAGCCCCCTGCCCGTCACCCCCTGACCTCGCGCCGCCCACCCTCACGAAGGACCCGAAGGAACCGGACATGACAGGCCTCATCACCCCAGCTCTGGTGGCGCTCGACGCCGACCTCGGCGGGTCCAAGGACGCGGTGATCCGCGAGCTCGCGCAGCGCGTCGCGGCTGCCGGCCGCGCGACGTCCGTGGACGGCCTCATCGGGGACGCCATGGTCCGCGAAGCCCAGTCCGCGACGGGCCTCCCCGGCGGGATCGGCATCCCCCACTGCCGGTCGCAGCACGTCACGACGGGCACCCTCGCCTTCGCCCGCCTGCAGCCGAAGGTCGACTTCGGCGCCCCCGACGGCCCCGCGGACCTGGTGTTCCTCATCGCCGCCCCCGCCGGCGGCGACGCGACCCACCTCACCCTGCTCACCGCACTGGCCTGCGCGCTGGTCCGGCCGCAGTTCACGGCCGACCTCCGCGCGGCCCAGACACCCGAGGAGGCGGTCCGGCTCGTCGAGGCCGTCGTGGCGCCCCC
>JALYNB010000231.1 GCA_030773395.1 Actinomycetota bacterium | reverse complement strand
CGGCTGTCGCGGGACCCGCCCCCGCACCCCGATCAGTCCGGGCTGAAGCGGACCGCCGACTCGGCGAGCACCGCCCCGGTCCACACGCGCGCACCCGCGCGGAGCTCGCAGCGGGCGCCCACGGTGGCGCCGTCCCCGACGACCGCGTCGACGAGCACGCACCCCGGCCCCACCACCGCGCCGCGGCCCACGACCGAGCGGCGCACCACGGTCCCGGCCCCGATCGTGGCCCCGTCGAAGACGACCGCCCCGTCGAGCAGGGCCCGCTGGTGGATCTTCACGCCCGACCCGACCACGGTGCCCGCGAGGAGGCCGGCGTCCTCCCCGATGCTCGCGCCGGGCAGCACGAGGCACTCGCCCGTTGGCCCGGGCAGTGCGGACGACGGGACGCGCCCCAGCACCAGGTCGGTGCAGCCCTTCACGAAGGCGGCCGGCGTCCCGAGGTCGAGCCAGTACGCGGGGTCGACGTGCCCGAGGAGGAACGCACCCTCGCGGAGCAGAGCGGGGAACGTCTCGAGCTCCACCGACACCGCGCGGCCCGCCGGGATCCTGTCGATGACCGACCGGCGGAACACGTAGCAGCCCGCGTTCACCTGGTCGGTGACGAAGTCCTCGGGCCGCGTGGGCTTCTCCAGGAAGGCCGTCACCCGGCTCCGCCGATCCGTCGGCACGAGCCCGAACGCGCGCGGGTCGTCCACGCGTGTGAGGTAGAGAGAGACGTCGGCACCCGATGTCGTGTGGCGCTCCACGAGCGCGCGCACGTCCATGCCGGACAGCACGTCCCCGTTGAACACGAGCACCGGCTCGTCGTCCCGCGCGCGCAGGCGCTCCGCCGCGTTGCGGATGCCCCCACCCGTGCCGAGCGGCTCGGTCTCCACGACGTACTCGAGGTCGAGGCCGAGCGACGACCCGTCGCCGAAGTAGTCCTCGAACACGTCAGACCGGTAGGAGGTGGACAGCAGCACGTGGTCGACCCCCGCGTCGCGGGCGCGTGCCAGCTGGTGCAGGAGGAACGGCACCCCGGCCGCGGGCAGCATCGGCTTCGGGGTCGTCACGGTGAGCGGGCGCAGGCGGCTGCCCTGGCCGCCGACGAGGAGGATGGCTTCCACGGTCAGTCCCTCGTGTGCGGGTCGGGGGGGTGGGTCTCGGTCGGCGGTCGCCCGGCGCCGGCCCCGCGTCCCGGGGGCAGCGGCGGCTCGGTCACGTGCGTGCCGGTCACCTGCGCGTCGGCCAGGCGTCGCGTCGGCTGCGCGCCCTCGCGCACGCGGCCGACGGCCCGGCTCAGCAGGTAGCGCCCGACGAGCCCGACCGCGAGGGCGAGCCGCAGGGGTGCGAGGTGCGCGCCGCGGTACCTGCGCGACAGGTACTGGTAGGCCGACCTGTGGTGCGCGCGCTGCATGCGGTCCGACACCCGTGACGTCGAGTGTCCCCCGACGTGCGTGACGAGAGCCGAGGGCACGTACACCGACTGCCAGCCGGCGCGCGCCAGCCGCTCGCACAGGTCGAGGTCCTCGAAGTACATGAAGTACGACGGGTCGAACCCGCCGACCGCCTCGAACGCCTCGCGCCGCAGCAGCATGCAGGAGCCCGACAGCCACCCCGTGGTCCCCTCGACCGGCTTCCCGCGCTCGCGGCGGTACGACGCCGTCCACGGGTTGGTCGGCCACCACCAGCCGAACAGGGCGTGCCCCACACCCCGGCCGAGCGACGGGAACGACCGCGCCGACGGGTAGAGGGCGCCGTCCGGCGTGCGGATCAGCGGCCCGAGCGCCCCCGCGCGCGGCCACCGCTCCCCCGCGTCGAGCAGCCGGTCCAGCGAGCCGGGCGACCACTCGATGTCGGGGTTGGCCACGACGAGCCATACGTCGAGCGCACCCTCGGCCCCGACGTTGGCGGCCGCCCCGTAGCCGACGTTGCCCCCCGTCGACAGGAAGCGCACGTGCTCCGGGTCCGCGCCTGCCGCACGCTGCGGCTCGCCGTCTCCCGACCCGTTGTCGGCGAGCACCACCTCGTACGACGCGGACGTGGCGGACCGCAGGGAGGACAGGAAGCGGCCGAGCGTCTCCCCGGGCGAGTAGGTGACGACGACGACGCGGACGGCGGTGGTCACGCGGCTGCGGACCCGACGGCGCGCTCGTACGCCTCGACGTGCCGCTGCGCGCTGCGCGCCCAGGTGAACTCCTGCGCACGCCGGCGCCCGGCCTCGCCCAGCGCGGCGCGCCGCGCCGGGTCGTCGAGCAGCGC
>JALYNB010000230.1 GCA_030773395.1 Actinomycetota bacterium | reverse complement strand
CCCGCGCGCCGTGCGACGGCGGCGGGGCACCGGCGTTCGGCGCGGTTCGCGGCGGTGCGCGGACCTCAGTCCGCGGACAGGCCGCCGCCCCGGGAGGTCAGCTGCCCCAGCAGAGTGTGGCACCGCTGCGCCCGCTCGGCGTCCTGCTGCGCGCACTGCTCGAAGAACGTACGGACGTCGTCGTGCCCCTCCGCGTCCTGGATGTACCTGTCGTAGGTCTGCGCCGCCTTGAGCGCGTGGTACTGGACGCTCACGAGGTCGTAGACGATGTCGTCAGCCGGCGTGTGCTCGGAACCCATTGCACCCTCCTCGTAGTGGACGAGGGGACCGTTGCCAGCCAGCGGCGGTCCAAACACGTCCCCGGGGCGCCTCACGGCGCTCGTGCGACGGCTGAATCCGTAGAGTGAGAACGCCGCGCGGTGCCTCATCACAACCCCCGAGGGATGAGGCGCCGCGCGGCGGACCGAGCACAGGGAAGCCGGCTCAGGGGAGCCTGCTCGAGACCAGCCCGGGTAGGCGGGGCTGACTTCGGACGACCGGGTTTGAGGCGGCCAGGCTTCAGACGACGGGCGTCGTGGAGTCCGGGTTCGTCGTGCCGGTGTCCGTGGTCGGGTCCGAGCCGGTCTCCGTCTCCGGCGACGAGGCCGCCACGCGGTAGGCGGTGTAGACACCGTCGACCTTGTTGCCCTTCACGTTCACGCGGTCGCCGGCGACGACGTCGGCGAGCGTCACGACGGCGTCGTCGCGGGTGACCTTCGCGTTCGAGGCCACGGTCACGGTGACCGCCGTACGGCGAAGCGACTTGTCCCGGCCGCCCTTGACGGTGAAGGTCAGCGTTCCCGCCGCGGCGTCGACCGCGGCGACGGTGCCGTGCAGCCGGAAAGCGGTCCGGACCTTCTTCGCCTTGTGGCTGTGCGACTTGCCCTTGCCGGCCTTGTGCGTGTGCGCGGCGGCGGACACGACCTTGCCGTGACGGGTGTCACTCTGGTGCGCCGACGCCGGGGTGGCGGGGGCGAGGAACGCGAGGGCCGCGACGGTGGCGGCGGCAATCTTGAACTTGCTCATGATGGAGCCTTCCTTGGCGGGGTTGTGACCCTCCAGACATCGTCGGCGGGTGAAGTCGCCGCGATACGGCGTCCGGGTGAACCGACCGCGACCGGGCGGCGGCCGGGGGGTCAGGGCCGGCGCGGGACGTCGTCGTGGCCGCGGTGCGGCCCGGACGCCCCCGCCGGCTACCCGCGGCCGTCTGGATCCTGCCCTTCCGGCGTCCTCGCACGCGGCGGAGGATCGTCGCCATGGAGACGCCGGAGCTGCTGACGCTGGGACACGGCACGCTCGACCGCGGCGACCTCGCGCACCTCCTCGCCGGTGCGAGCGTGCGCCACGTCGTCGACGTACGTCGTTTCCCGGGCAGCCGGCGCCACCCGCACGTCGCTCGAGACGCGCTGTCCGCCTGGCTCGCCGCGATCGACGTCGCCTACACCTGGGACGTGCGCCTCGGCGGCCGGCGGCAATGTCCACCCGACACCCCCGACATCTGGTGGGAGCTGTCGGCGTTCCGCGGCTACGCCGCCCACATGCGCACCGGGGACTTCGCTGCCGCGGCGACGGAGCTGGTCGCCGCCGCGGCCGAACGCCGTACGGCCATGCTGTGCAGCGAGACGTTGTGGTGGAGATGTCACCGTCGGCTGGTCGCGGACCACGTGCTGCTGGTGCACGCCATGCCGGTCAGCCACCTCGGACACGATGGGGCCTGCGCACGCACGTCCCCTCCGCCGGTGCGCGCCGGCGCGAGGACGGCCTGCTCGTGTACGACGGCGGGCAGGGGCCCTTGGATCCGCGGGAGGCGTGAGCGCGCTCGTGGAGGGGCAACGAGTCCGTGTGGAGGGACAGGGCTTCGGCATCGACGTCGGCGGCAGCGGCATCAAGGGGGCTCCGGTCGATCTCATCACCGGTGTCCTGCGCGGCGACCGGCACCGCATCCCGACACCCCAGCCGGCCACGCCGGACGCGGTCGCGGGAGTCGTCGCCGAGGTCGTCGACCACTTCGGGTGGGACGGGCCGGTGGGAGTGACCTTCCCCGCGGTCGTGACGCACGGGGTGACCAGGACAGCCGCCAACGTCGACCCGTCGTGGGTCGACGCGGACGCCCGCTCGATCTTCGAGCAGGCGACGGGCCGGCCGATCGTCGTGGTCAACGACGCCGACGCGGCCGGTCTGGCCGAGACGGAGTTCGGCGCGGCGAAGGGCCGCCCCGGCGTCGTCATCGTCACCACGCTGGGGACCGGCATCGGCAGCGCCCTCGTCGTCGACGGCCGCCTTGTGCCGAACACCGAACTCGGTCACCTCGAGATCGACGGGTACGACGCCGAGAAGCGGGCGTCCGATGCCGCGCGTGATCGCGAGGACCTCAGCTGGCAGGAGTGGGCGACGCGTCTGCAGCGCTACTACAGCGTGCTTGAAGCGCTGTTCTGGCCCGACCTGTTCGTCGTCGGCGGCGGGGTCAGCAAGAAGGCCGCGAAGTTCCTCCCTCTGCTCGAGCTTCGGACGCCGATCGTCGCGGCGGGCCTGCGCAACGAGGCAGGCATCGTCGGCGCGGCCATGCTCGCCGCCCAGGAAGCGGCGCAGTCCTCGCCCTGACGGCGACGGCGCAGCGGCTGTGGCACCCCGCTGCGGCGGCGGCAGGCACTCAGCCGACGAGCTGGCCCTGCTCCTGACGCTCCCGGGACCAGCAGCGGACGATGTCGCGCACGGAGAGGATTCCCTCGACGGCGTCGCCGTCGAGGACGACGAGGTGGCGGAACCCGCCGCGCATCATCGCCTCCGCTGCCTGCTCGAGCGTCCACGATGGCGCGGCGAAGACCAGCTCCGCCGTGAGGTGGTCGCCCACGACCTCCCGGTCGGGGTCCTCGCCGGCGGCCAGGGCGAGCAGCACGTCGCGCTCGGTGATGATCCCCGTCCCCTCACCGTCCGGGTCGCTGACGACCGCGGCCCCGACGCGACGGGCGGCCATCAGCCGGCTGACCTCGCGCAACGAGTGGCCAGGGCCGACGACCAACACTTCGCGGCTCATTCCGTCGAGCACCCGCAAGACGTCCTCCTCGGGCCCAGCGCCCCGACGCCCCGGCGACCGGGGCACGTACCCCATCGTCCTCGTGGCCACGGGAGACCACAAGGTTTTTCGCCCCGCGCGTCGGCGCGGCTGCGAGGATGGCGCGTGTGACGCCGCGGGTGAGTGAGGGGACGACGCCC
>JALYNB010000229.1 GCA_030773395.1 Actinomycetota bacterium | reverse complement strand
GCCCACCCCCGCTCCCTGCGATGCCGGGACCGAGTCTCGCAGTCGGCTGCGGGAGTGGCGCCCCGGCGCGCGCGCGTCACCCGGACGCAGGAGGGGGCGTGCGCCGCACCGAGCTCCCGCACCCGGCGCTGCGCGTGCGGTCGTCGGCGGGGAGGGCGTGCGCGACCGCCCGCCGCCCGCCCCCTGGACGCCGCCGGGACCTGTCGCTGCCGAGCCTGAGGTCCGCCGCGATGGTGGACGCGTGCCGTGACCTCCGCGTTCCGGCAGGCGTCGCCGCGGTGGCACCTCCGGTCACGGACGCCACGGCGGGGTCGTCACCTCCTCCGCGTCGTCAGGCGGACGTCCCGCCCCGGCCGCCGTCGCCCGCTCCAGGACGAGCGCCTGCACCGCCAGCACGCCCGGCACGCAGTCGCCCGCGAGCAGCGGCCCGTCCTCGGGGACGACCAGCAGGGTCCCGTGGCCGAGCACCCGCCCGAGCGCGGTCTGCACGGTCCGGACCTCCGCGACCGCCGCCAGCGGGAGCGCCCGCTCCCGCGTCCGGAGCGCTCCGGCACGGACCGCCACGTGTGTCGGCGTGACCACCAGCCGGTACGCCGCCCAGCGGGCGACCGGCACGAGCACCAGCACGGCGGCGGCAGCCAGCCCCACCCCGGCCACGGCGACACGCAGCCACCAGCGCCCCGGCCCCCCCGGCACGAGCACGAGCGTGTAGGCCACCAGCCCGGTCACGACGGGGAGCGCGAGGGCCGGCCCGAGGAGGCGCACCGCGTGCTGGCGGGCCTCCCACACGGCCCCGCGGGGGCGTTCGCGGCCGCTCACCCGCCGCCGGGGCGGAGGTGCACAACGTCGCCAGCGCCGACGGCCGTCTCGCGGACCCCGTCCCAGACGAGGAGCCGGCCGTCGTCGTCGACGCCCGTCGCATCCCCCTCGAGCGCAGTGCCGTCCGGGAGCGAGACGGTCACGCGCCGGCCCAGGGTCTCGCACGCCTCCCGGTACGCCGCCCGGACAGGCACGGGGTCGTCCTGCCACCCGTCGTACGCCGAGCGCAGCGCTCGGAGCACGGCGCGCAGGACGGTGTCGCGATCGTGCGTGGCCGACCCCTCCAGGAGTAGCGAGGTCGCGGTGGGCACGGGCAGCTCGTCGCGGGCGGTGCTGACGTTCAGCCCGATGCCCACGACCGCCGCGCCCGGCGCGGGCACCTCCACCAGGATCCCGGCCAGCTTGCGACTGCCCGGCTCCCCCGGGCTGCCCTGCTCCGCCGTCCCGCCGTGCCCGGGCACGAGCACGTCGTTGGGCCACTTGAGCGTGGCGGGCAGGCCGCACGTCTGCCGGACGGCGCGGACGACCGCGAGCCCGGTGAGCAGCGGCAGCCAGCCCCAGGCCGCCGACGGCACCCGGGGACGCAGGAGCACGGAGACGGTGATCCCGGTGCGCGGCGGGGACACCCAGCCGCGGCCGAGCCGCCCCCGGCCGCCGGTCTGCAGCTCGGCCACCCGCACCAGGCCCTCGGGCTCCCCGGCCCGCGCTCGCTCCGCGAGGTCGGCGTTGGTCGACACCGTGCTCTCCACGACCTCGAGGCCGCGCCATCCGCCCGCACGCACGAGTGCGGCACGCAGCGCCCGCTGCGACAGTGGGGGGCGGACGAGGTTCGACCAGGGCTCGCGCCCCGCGGCGTCGTCGCTCACGCCGGGCAGCGTAGGGCGCGACCGGGGACGGGACGCGGAGGCGGCGCGGGACGACGAGGCCCCGCAGCCCCGGTAGCGTCCGCATCACAGCCGACCCCGGAGGACTCCCTTGGCGACCGCCGCGACCGAGCAGCCCGGCCCCGACCCGCACACCACGGCCGGCAAGCTCGCCGAGCTCCGCCGCCGCACCGACGAGGCAGTCCACGCCGGCTCCGCGCGTGCTGTCGAGGGCCAGCACGCCAAGGGCAAGATGACGGCCCGCGAGCGGATCGCCGCGCTGCTCGACGAGGGCTCGTTCGTCGAGACCGACGCGCTGGCCCGCCACCGCAGCCACGACTTCGGCCTGCAGGAGAACCGCCCGTACGGCGACGGGGTCGTGACCGGCTACGGCACGGTGGAGGGCCGGCCCGTGTGCGTGTTCAGCCAGGACTTCACCGTGCTCGGCGGCTCGCTGGGTGAGGTCTTCGGCGAGAAGATCGTCAAGGTCATGGACCTCGCGCTGAAGACCGGCTGCCCGGTCATCGGGATCAACGACTCGGGGGGCGCGCGGATCCAGGAGGGCGTGGTCGCGCTCGGTCTCTACGGCGAGATCTTCTACCGCAACGTGCTGGCCTCCGGCGTCGTGCCGCAGATCTCGCTGGTGATGGGGCCCGCGGCCGGGGGCGCGGTCTACTCCCCCGCCCTGACCGACTTCGTCGTGATGGTCGACCAGACGTCGCACATGTTCATCACCGGCCCCGACGTCATCCGCACGGTCACCGGCGAGGACGTCGGGATGGAGGAGCTCGGCGGCGCCCACACACACAACACGAAGAGCGGGGTGGCGCACTTCCAGGCCGCTGACGAGGACGAGTGCCTCGAGCTCTGCAAGGCGCTGCTCGCCCACCTGCCGAGCAACAACCTCTCCGAGCCGCCCGTCTTCGACGGCGAGGGCACGCTCGAGGTGACCGACGACGACCTCGCGCTCGACGGGTTCGTCCCCGACTCGTCCAACCAGCCCTACGACATGCACGGCGTCATCGAGGCCGTGCTCGACGACGGCGAATTCCTCGAGGTGCAGTCGCTGTGGGCCCAGAACATGCTCTGCGGCTTCGGCCGCGTCGAGGGCCGCTCCGTGGGCGTCGTCGCGAACCAGCCGATGCACTTCGCCGGCACGCTCGACATCGACGCCTCGGAGAAGGCGGCGCGCTTCGTGCGCACCTGCGACGCGTTCGGCCTCCCCGTCCTGACGTTCGTCGACGTCCCCGGCTTCCTGCCCGGCACGGGCCAGGAGTGGCAGGGCATCATCCGCCGCGGCGCGAAGCTCATCTACGCGTACGCCGAGGCGACGGTCCCCAAGATCACGGTGATCACCCGCAAGGCGTACGGCGGCGCGTACGACGTCATGGGCTCCAAGCACCTGCGCTCGGACGTCTCGCTGGCCTGGCCCACGGCCGAGATCGCCGTCATGGGTGCGCAGGGCGCCGTCAACATCATCCACCGGCGCACGATCGCCACCGCCGACGACCCGGAGACCACCCGCCGGGAGCTCATCGAGGACTACGCGGACCACTTCGCCAACCCCTACATCGCAGCCGAGCGCGGGTACGTCGACGCGGTCATCGCCCCGTCCGAGACCCGGCGGGAGGTCGTGAAGGCGCTGCGACTGCTCCGGACGAAGCGCGAGTCCCTGCCGCCGAAGAAGCACGGGAACATCCCGCTGTAGGCACGCCTCTGGTCCCGGGCGCAGCGCCCGGGAACAATGCCGCCCCGTGCCTCCTCCCGCGCGCCGCCGCCGGAGCGGCGGCAGCAGCGCCGACGGCGCGTCCAGCGCGCCGTCGCGCCGGGCCTGCTCATCCTCACCCTGGTCGCGGTGTACCAGGCCCTGTCGCCCGGGCCCGGGAAGCCCGCGGTCGAGGTCGTCATCTTTGCGCTGGCCGCGTACAGCGTGCACCAGGGCGTCCTGCGCCACCGCCCGACGACGGTGGCGGCGTGGAACGCGGTGCTCGCGGCGCTGGCCGCCTTCGCGGTCAGCAGTGCGGCGGAGACGGCGATGCTGGCCCGCGTCGCCGCGGTGCCCGCCGGGGTGCTGGAGCCCGTCCTCGACCTAGTCGGGTACGCCGCGCTCGCCGTCGCCGGCCTCGTGGTGCTCGTGCACGACCGGAGGTGGCGGGAGCCCGAGGGCTGGCTCGACGGCGTGACGTTCGTGCTGGCCGGGTGGCTCAGCGGCGCGGCCTGGGGCGAGGCCGTCGGCACCGCCGGCGGGTTGTACGGCGAGCGCGCGGTCGGCTTCGCCGTGCTGACGGCCATCGTGCTGGTCAGCGGAGCCCGCCTCGCGCTGCCCGGCCAGGGACGCAGCGTCAGCGGGCTCGCGCTGTGCGTGGCCGCACTGCTCACGGTCACCGGCTACGCCGCCGAGCTGGTGGGGCCCTCGACGGAGCCGCAGTGGCTCTGGCAGGTGCTGCCGCTGTGCGGGGTCGCGGCCCTGGCCGTCGCGGCCAACCACCCCTCGATGGCCCGGCTCGGGCTTCCCGCCGTCGGCGACCGGGCGCTCGCGAGCCGCCTCGTCGGCATCGGTGCCGCGCTGCTCGTGAACCCCGTCCTCGTCCTCGTCTGGTCCCTGCGCCAGCACGTGACCGGCTACGCGCTGGCGGCCGGCGTCGCGGTCCTCACCGCGATCGCCCTGTTCCGGATCGGCCGGCTCGCCGTGGAGCGCGAGCAGGATCGGCGCGCACTCAAGGAGAGCGAGGCCCGGCTGCGGCTGCAGGCGGCCACGGACGCGCTGACCGGCCTCGCGAACCGGTCCGACTTCCTCGACCGGGTCGCCGTCGCCCTCGAGGGGACCGGCGGCGACAGCCTGCCCGCGCTGCTGTTCGTGGACCTCGACGGCTTCAAGTCCGTCAACGACACCCTGGGCCACGCGGCGGGCGACGACCTGCTCGTGGCCGTCGCGGGCCGGCTGCGCGCATGCGTGCGCGACGAGGACGCCGTCGCAAGGCTCGGCGGTGACGAGTTCGCCGTGCTGCTGCTCGCCGCCGGGCGAGCGGTCGACATCGCCGGCCGCATCATCGCCGCGCTGCGGGAGCCGTTCGTCCTCGACGGCGGCCGCACCGCCGTGGTCACCGGGAGCGTCGGCGGCGTCCACGCCCAGCCCGGCGACACCGCCGGCACGCTGCTGCACAAGGCCGACGGCGCCATGTACGACGTCAAGCGCGCCGGCAAGGACGCCTTCGAGCTGCTGGGCCCCGGCTGACGGGGTACCAGGGGACGACCCGGCACACCCCGCGCCGGGATGTCACCACAGTGGAGGTCCCGTGCAGTTTGACAAGGCCCAGATCATCGAGCTCCTGCGCTCCCAGGGGCAGCAGGACCAGGCCGCCCAGGCCGACGGCGAGCTCCCGCAGCAGGTCGACACGGAGCAGCACGCCGGGCTCCTGGAGAAGTTCGGGCTGACCCCGGAGAAGGTGATCGCGATGCTCGCCGGGGGCGGTCTCGGCGGGGCCCTGGGCGGTGGGCAGCAGGGCGAGGGCGGCCAGCAGGGTGGCGGCGGGATCGGGGGCGCGCTCGGCGGCCTGCTCGGCGGCCGCTGACGACCTGCGCCAGACTCCCCGGCATGGACGTCGACGAGCCCACCGGGGCAGCGCCGCTGCTGCGGGCCGCTCCGTTGCTGCGTGTCGTGAGGGGCGAGCCCACGCCGGAGGAGCTGGCGGCGCTGGTCGCCGTGCTGACAGCGCGCTCCGCGGGCG
>JALYNB010000228.1 GCA_030773395.1 Actinomycetota bacterium | reverse complement strand
GGCCGGGGACGCTCGTCCCCGGCCCGTCACGGTCCCCCGCCGCGGCGGGGTGGTGCGTCAGGCGCGCCCGGTGTGGCGCTGTTCCCGCTCCGCGATGAAGCGGTCGACCTCCTCGACGGCCTTGCGGGCGTCGTCGAGGTCGACCCCGAGGCCCTCGGCGACGCGCGAGCCGTACTCGGAGTCGCAGCGCAGGAAGTGGCCGACCATCCGCTGCTGGATGTCGACGTCGCACTGCCCGAGCAGGGTCGTCAGGTTGAGCACGAGGTCGTCGCGCTCGAAGTCGTCCATGTCGTTGCGCCAGCGCTGGCCGACCTGGCCGTAGTCGTTCTTGCGGTCGATGGTCTGCTTGACCTTCTTGGCCGCGTAGTAGGGCTCGTCGGTCGGGCCGGCGGTCTCGGCCTCGGTGAGGCCGCCCTTCCAGCTCGGCTCGAAGTTGATGTGCGGGTTCTCGCCCGCGCCGTCGACGAAGTAGGTCATCTGGCCGTCGCGCTGGTTGGTCGAGACGCGCACGTCGGGGTGCGGCTGGTTGACCGGCAGCTGCAGGTAGTTCGGCCCCACGCGGTAGCGCTGCGTGTCGGAGTAGGAGAACGTACGGCCGATCAGCATCTTGTCGTCGCTGAAGTCGAGGCCGTCGACCAGCACACCGGTGCCGAACGCGATCTGCTCGTTCTCCGCGAAGTTGTTCTTCACGTTGCGGGTGAGCGTCATCATGCCGACCGGGCGCAGCGGGAACTGGTCCTCGGGCCAGGTCTTGGTGTCGTCCAGCGGGTCGAAGTCGAGCTCAGGGTGCTCGTCGTCGCTCATGACCTGGACGCAGAGCTCCCACTTCGGGAAGTCGCCCCGCTCGATCGCCCCGTAGGTCTCCTTGGAGGAGTGGCCCAGGTCGGTCGCCTGGATGGCGTCGGCCTCGGCCTGGGTCAGGGAGTGCAGGCCCTGCTGCGTCTTCCAGTGGTACTTGACCAGCACGGCCTCGCCGGCCGCATTCACCATCTTGTAGGTGTTGACGCCGAACCCGTCCTGCGTCATGTAGTTCTTCGGGATGCCCCGCGGGCCGAACAGGAACGACAGCATGTGCATGCTCTCGGGCGTCAGCGACATGAAGTCGAAGATGCGGTTCGGCTCCTGGCGGAACGTCACCGGGTCGGGCTTCAGCGAGTGGATGACGTCGGGGAACTTGATCGCGTCGCGGATGAAGAACACCGCGAGGTTGTTGCCGACGAGGTCCCAGTTGCCCTCCTCGGTGCGGAACTTCACCGCGAAGCCGCGCGGGTCGCGCGCCGCCTCGGAGGAGTCGCGGCCGCCGATGACGGTGGAGAACCGCACCGACACCTCGGTCTTCTTGCCCTTGTCCTGGAAGAGCTTCGCCCGCGTGTAAGTCGACGCCGGCTCGTCGCCGATCGTGCCGTAGGCCTCGAACACGCCGTGGGCGGTGAAGCCGCGCGCGTGCACGACCCGCTCCGGGATCCGCTCCCGGTCGAAGTGGCTGATCTTCTCCAGCAGGGCGTAGTTCTCGAGCGTCGCGGGGCCGCGGCGGCCGACCGTGCGCGAGTTCTGGTTGTTGACGACCGGGTGTCCCTGTCGGGTCGTCAACACGCCGGGCCGGCTGCGCAGGGAGGACTCCTTGTCCTCGTGCGGGCTGGTGGGGACTTCCGGGGCCTGGGTCACGTGGGCTCCTCCTGGGGGCTTGGGGTCGGCATGGTCGTCGTGGGGCCGCTCGGAGCGGCGTGGGCTGTCGCGGGGCTCGTCGTCTCCGAATCCGTGCCCGCGCACTGGGCGCACAGGCCCCAGAACACGACCTCAGCCTCGTCGAGGACGAAGCCGCCGACGGACGAGGGCTCGAGGCATGGCGCTGCACCGACGGCGCAGTCGACGTCGGCCGTGAGGCCGCACGACCGGCACACGATGTGGTGGTGGTTGTCGCCCACCCTCGTCTCGTAGCGTGCTGCGCTGCCCGCGGGCTCGATCCGGCGGAGCAGACCGCGGTCGGTCAGCGCCCGCAGCACGTCGTACACCGCCTGGGTGGACACCTTGCCCAGTTCGGCGCGCACGGCACCGGCGATGGCGTCGGTGTCGGCGTGGGGCCGGCTCCGGACCGCCTCGTAGACGGCGACCCGTGGCGTCGTCACGCGCAGACCGGCCCTCCGCAGGAGGGTCGCCACCTCGGGGGCGCGGGTGCCGGGCGTCATCGGCCGACCGTACGCCCGTGTTCTGGAACAGGTCAAGAGTAGATCGGACAGATCCCGACGAAGGGGGCCGTCGGGTCAAGGCGCGACCGGGGCGTGGACCAGCGACCCGTACTCCGCCCAGCCGCCGCCGTGGTTGCGCGCCGATCCCCGCCTCGTCCCCCGCCCACGTCGACGCCGCGGTCGGCGAACAGCGCCCGCAGCTCGGGCAGCGGGCGGATCGCGCCCGACCTCGTCGAGCAGGAGGCTCGAGGGGAGGTTGCGGGCGCCCGGGACGTGGCCGGGCACGCGGTGGCGCTCCACCGGCAGGTCCAGGGGGTGGGGTGGCGTGTCCGGCGTACTCGGCCGGGGTGCGGCAGTCCAGGAGCACCCGGCCGTCGGGGGCGTCGACGAAGCGCTCCAGCACCTCGTCGCGCGTCACACGGACGGCGGGGTCCGCCGCCGCTCCGTGTAGCCGCCCCGCGTGGGCGGTCGCTCGGGCGGCGCGACGACGAGCGCGCCCCCGCTCGCGAGCCAGGCCGTCTTGCCGCCCGTCGAGCAGCCGGACGCGCGGGTGCTGGCAGTAGCGCAGCAGCCAGTCACCTCGGGGGTCGGTTGCGTGCTACCGCAGCCGGGCGGCGTCCACCAGTGGGAGACCGGCGGCGGCGGACCCGGTCGCGTCGTCACGATGTCGACCCGCAGTGCCGGGCCCGGGCGGGCAACCCGGTCACGCCAGCCGCCCTGCCCCAGGTCCGCGGCTCGAAGGCTCAGGGCGCCGGCTTCACACCCGCAGGGTCAGAGTTTGACGGCGACCAGCAGCCCGTCGCCGACGGGGAGCAGGGTCGGCACGAGGCGCGGGTCGTCCCGCAGCGCCCGGCCCACCTCGCGCACGGCGACCGTCTCGGGGTCCCGCGCCGACGGGTCGGCCACCCGGTCGCCCCACAGTGCGTTCTCCACCGCGAGGACGCCGCCGACCCGGAGCAGGCGGACGGCCTCCTCGACGTAGTCCGCCGTCTCCGCGGCGCCCGCGCTGAACGACACCAGGTCGTACGCGCCGTCGGACAGGCGGGGCAGCACCTGCAGGGCCTGACCGGCGATCAGGCGGGTGCGCGGGGTGGGGAAGCCCGCCTCGCGGAAGGTCTGGCGGGCGACCTGCTGGTGGTCGCCCCGCCCGTCGATGCTCGTCAGCACCCCGTCGGGGCGCATCCCGCGGAGCAGCCACGTGCCCGAGACGCCCGTGCCCGTGCCGATCTCGATGACCGCCCGCGCGCCGGTCACTGCTGCCAGGAAACAGAGCGTCGCGCCGGCAGCCGGGCTGACCTGGGCGACCCCGACCTCCTCGCCCCGGGCACGCGCCGTGGCCAGCACGACGTCCTCCGGCAGCCACGCCTCGGCGTACCGCCGGCCGACCGCGCCGGCACCGCGCTGGCCGGCGT
>JALYNB010000227.1 GCA_030773395.1 Actinomycetota bacterium | reverse complement strand
CTGGCGGGCGCCGCGAGGCCGCCCGCCAGTAGCGCCGCCGCGCCGAGCCCGGCCGCGAGCTGCGCGGCCCTGCTCCAGTGTGTGGGCCGTCCGGGTGCGGACGACCGCGCGATCCCTGTCACCGACTCTCCTCCCACCGGCGGAGCGCCGCCCGCAGGCCCTCTCGCCTGCGACCTGAGGACGTCCGCCGGCGGAAAAGGTAGCGGTGTCCGGCGTCGCGTGTGACGTGTTGCACATCCGGCGGGACGACACCTGCGCGGTCCGGCTTTCGAAGCCTGTCCACAGAGGTCGTCGCGAGGTAGGCCAGGATGGTGGCGGCAGCGATAGCGTTATTGCAAACGCGCGAATGCAGACGATAGTAGGCGCCTGTCGTTCTCACTGCCCGAAGTTATTACTGCCCGCCTGCTGGGTGGCCTGGTATAGCAAGGGTCAGATCTCGCGGGCAACGCCCGCGGGGGCGAGCGTCAGCCGTAGCGCCTGCTGCCTAGCCGCCCGCGTGCTAGGCACCCACGTGGCGTCCACGGCTTCCCCATGCCCGTTCCCGACGGGCACCGGCGCGACCTCCCTTGCGACCCGCCCAGGTGGCCCTTGAGCAGCTCCGTTCGGACGGGGACGCCGGCCGTCCTCGAGCGGGGCCGGGACGCCTGGGGTCAGGTGGTCTGCGTGGCGAGCCGCTGTCGCGCGCTGCGCTCCAGCAGCTCGGCCCGCGCCTCGATTGCGGTGACGCCGGACAGGTCCCGGTCGACCTCACGGACCATCGCGCTGACCACGCAAGGACTGACGCGGCCCTCGAACTCGGCCATCAGTCGCTCCGCCACGTCCGCCAGCACATCGGACACGTCGACAGTGTCTGGCCGCGGACGTCAGGCGACAAGGCAGGTAGCGCTGTCCTTGTCAGGGCCGGCTGCCGCCGGTCAGGAGCAGCACGAGGTCGAGGTCGCCGGTGGTGAGCTGGCTCTGTTCGGTGGCGGCGGCCATGACCTCACCGAGCAGGGCGATCTCCTCGAGGGTGACCTCGTCGTACAGCACCTGATGTCTCCAGCGGGGCGACTGCTGTGCCCAGACGCGCTTCACCGGTGCTGCGATCACGACCTCGCGCTCGATGTCCTTCGGCCCCGAGCCCGTCCCTCCTCCGGCGCGGCGGCAACGCGCGGAGGCGGCCGCGGAGCGGGTCTGGTTGTCCTCGCGCCGGATGGGCAGGGCCACCGGCTCACCCGCGCAACGAAATCATGGAGGTAGCCCTGTGGCCAGTACAGCCCGAGAGATCATGACTGGTGGCGTCGAGTGCGTCGGCGAGAACGAGACGGTTCTGGACGCTGCGAAGAAGATGGACTCCCTCGGTGTTGGCGCCCTGCCGATCTGCGGGGACGACGAGCGGCTCAAGGGCATGATCACCGACCGGGACATCGTCGTGAAAGTCCTCGCCCAGGGCAAGGACCCGGCCTCGACCAAGGCGGGGGAGCTCGGTCAGGGCAAGCCCGTCACGATCGGCGCCGACGACGACCTGTCCGAGCTCGTCCGGACCATGGCGCAGCATCAGGTCAAGCGACTGCCCGTGATCGACGGGCACCAGCTGGTCGGTGTGGTCAGCGAAGCCGACGTCGCCGAGCACGCCAGCCCCGAGCAGCTCGTCGCGGTCGTTCGGGGCGTCTACGCCGAGGAGTGAGCCGACCGCCCATCTGCCCCCGCCGGCCCAGGCGCGCGCCCGGGCCGGCGAGGTCAGCAGGACGCGCAGAGCGTCCCTGGCCGAGCTCCTCGCATTGCAACTGGACAAAGACAGCTCATCGGCGGTACCCGCCTTCGTGACGGTCGGCTTCCCAGGCGTGTGTACGGCGATCGTGACGAAGACGATCGCCTGGACGGGGCTTACGGACAGTCGTCAACCGGCGTGCCGGCCACCCTCGGCACCATCCCGCAAGCGGCCGTTATCGGACCGCCCGCCCGCCTCTCCCCGGTCATGCGGCCTCTCCCCTTCTCTCTGCGCTGTTCGCATGCCGGCCACGGCGTTGCTCGCGGCCGCCGCGACGGCGCCGCCCGGGGCCCTTCGATACTCGTGTCGGCGGGGGACGTTCGAGTGCTGTTCCTCCCACAGCGCGCGCAGCCGAGCGGGGCCCTACGGGTTGCGCGCGGATGCCCGGCCGGAAGTGCGCCTCGTCCTCGTCGCGCCGCCACTGGTAGTACGGGCGCACGTTGAGGTCGCGGTGACCGTCAGCGACGAGCATCGTTGGACGCAGGCGTGGGCGTGCTCGAGGTTCGCGGGGCCCGGGCTGTTGCTGTTGCTGTGGTGCCATTCGAGCGCGCCAGCGACGCGCCGGACGGGGCCGAGGAGGGCCCTGACCAGCCCCACGACCGGAGCCGGAGGCCCAAGTCCTCAGGCTGGGCGCCCGGTGGATGAGGCT
>JALYNB010000226.1 GCA_030773395.1 Actinomycetota bacterium | reverse complement strand
GCCTGAGCCACAGCCACGACCAGCTGCAGGATCAACAGGTCGCCGAGCGCGAGGTCGCCGTACGGCGACTGCACGAGTCGGCCCAGGGGAGCCTCGGCCAGCGCGGCCCGTGCGATGTCGAGCCCACCACAGCCCGTCCCGAGTCCCCGCGGGGTGAGCTCCAGACCCTCGCCCGAGGCGAGCACCGAGGCAGCCGACGCCGTGGGCCTGAGCGGAGCCGGGGCCGACAGCGCAGCCACCAGCACGGCGGTCGCCTCGACGACGGCCGGGGCCGTCTCCCCGAGCGCCGCGAGCTGCGCCTGCCAGGCCGTCCGGAGCCGGGCCTCGTCGTGGCGCCGAACCCTCGGCGGCACAGTCAGGCGCCGGACGCGACGGTCGTCCCGACCACCGACCCGAACAGCCGCGGCAGCGTCCCCTCGTGCGCCTCGCGCAGCTCCTCCAGCGGCACCGACAGCACGCCCTGCACCTCCAGCGGCGCGCCTCGCTCCTCCACCACACCGAGGCGCGTGACGGGCAGGCCACGCGCGACGCACATGTCGGTGAAGCGCATCTCCTCGCTGCGCGGCACGGCCACGACGGCGCGCGCCGCGGACTCGGAGAACAGCCAGACGAACGGGTCGGCGCCCTCGGGCAGGACGACGCGTGCGCCGTACCCCTCCCGCAGGCACGACTCGACGAGCGCCTGGGCGAGACCTCCATCGGAGAGGTCGTGCGCGCTCGCGAGCATGCCGTCGCGGGAGCCGCTGACGAGCACCTCGGCGAGCAGCTTCTCCCGCGCCAGGTCGACCCCCGGCGGGCGCCCGCCGAGGTGTCGGTGCTCCGCCCACGCCCACTCGGAGCCGCCGAACTCGTCGCGTGTCTCGCCGAGCAGCATCAGCGTGTCGCCGGCCGCCGAGAAGCCCATGGGAGTGCGGCGCTCGACGTCGTCGAACAGGCCGAGGACGCCCACCACGGGCGTCGGGTTGATCGGCGCCGCACCGGTCTGGTTGTAGAAGCTGACGTTGCCGCCCGTCACCGGCGTGCCGAGTTCGGCGCAGGCCCGGGCGAGCCCCTCGCAGGCCTGCGCGAACTGCCACATGACCTCGGGGTCCTCGGGACTGCCGAAGTTCAGGCAGTCCGTGACCGCGACGGGGACGGCGCCGGTCGCGGCCACGTTGCGGTGGGCCTCGGCCAGCGCGAGCTGCGCCCCCGCATACGGGTCGAGCCGGGTGTAGCGGCCGTTGCCGTCGAGCGCCATCGCGACGCCGAGCCCGCTCGCCTCGTCGACGCGCACCACGCCCGCGTCCTCGGGCTGCGCGAGGACGGTGCCGCCGAGCACGTACCGGTCGTACTGGTCCGTCACCCACGCCCGCGAGCAGAGGTTCGGCGACGCGACCATCCGCAGCAGCGTGCCGCGCAGCTCCTCCGGCGTCACCGGGCGCGGCAGCCGCGCCGGGTCGTCCGCCTGCAGCGCATCGAGGTCGGCCGGACGCGTCATCGGCCGCTCGTAGACCGGCCCCTCGTCGGCGAGGCTCGTCGGCGGTACGTCGACGACGGTGTCGCCGTGCCACGTGATGACGAGGCGGTCGCCCTCGACCAGCTCGCCGATCGCGGTCGCGAGCACGCCCCAGCGGCGCGCGAGCGCGAGCACCTCGTCGAGGTCGTCGGGACGGACGATGAGCATCATCCGTTCCTGCGACTCGCTGGCGAGGACCTCGGTGGGGTCCATCGACGGCTCGCGCAGCGGCACGTCCTCGAGCCGGACGCGCATGCCCGTTCGCCCTGCCGCCGACATCTCGACCGTCGCGCACGTGATACCGGCACCGCCGAGGTCCTGCACGGCCACGACGAGGCCGCGCTCGTAGAGCGCGAGGCAGACCTCGGTGACGATCTTCTCGGTGAAGGGGTCACCGACCTGCACGGCGGGGCGCTTGGCCGGCCCGCCGGCCTCGTCGAACGTCGCGCTGGCGAGCACGGACACGCCGCCGATGCCGTCCCGACCCGTCTTCGCGCCGAGGAGCACGACGACGTTGCCCACGCCCGTCGCCGCCGACGTCTGCAGCCGGTCGGTGGGCAGCACACCGAGGCAGAGCGCGTTGACCAACGGGTTGCCGACGTACGTCGGGTCGAAGACGACCTCGCCGCCCACGTTCGGCAGCCCCATGCAGTTGCCGTAGCCGCCGACCCCGGCGACGACGCCCGGGAGCACGCGGCGCGTGTCGGGCGCGTCCGCGTCGCCGAACCGCAGCGGGTCCATGACGGCGAGCGGCCGCGCGCCCATCGCGAGGATGTCGCGGATGATGCCGCCGACCCCGGTCGCGGCGCCCTGGTAGGGCTCGACGTACGACGGGTGGTTGTGGCTCTCCACCTTGAACGTGACCGCGAGGCCGTGGCCCACCGCGACGACGCCCGCGTTCTCCCCCATGCCGACCAGCAGCCGGTCACTGGCCGGGGCGAGCTCGCCGAACCTGCGCAGGTGCACCTTCGAGCTCTTGTAGGAGCAGTGCTCGCTCCACATGATCGAGTACATGGCCAGCTCGGCCGCGGTCGGGCGGCGGCCGAGCACCTCACGGATGCGCGCGTACTCGTCGTCCTTCACGCCCAGCTCGGCGTACGGCTGCTCGAGGTCGGGGGTCTCGGCCGCGACGTCGACGGTGTCGATGTCGCTGAGCGCCATGACCGGGCTGACGCTCACGCCGCACCCGCCGTCTCGAGCAGGCCGGCGACCGCGGAGACGAAGAAGCCCAGGCCGTCCTCACTCGGACCGGTCAGGCGCTCAACGGCGTGCTCCGGGTGGGGCATGAGGCCGACGACGCGCCGGCGCTCGTCGCAGATGCCCGCGATGTCGCGGAGGCTGCCGTTCGGGTTCGCGTCGACGTACCGCGCCACGACGCGGCCGTCGCCCTCGAGCCGGTCGAGGGTGGCGTCGTCCGCGACGTAGCGCCCCTCCCCGTTCTTCACGGGTACGACGACCTGGGCGTCCGGCTCGAACGACGACGTCCAGGCCGTGTCGGTCCGCTCGACGCGCAGCACCTGGTCGCGGCAGACGAAGTGCAGCGCGAGGTTGCGCGTGAGTGCGCCGGGCAGCAGCCCTGCCTCGCACAGCACCTGGAACCCGTTGCAGATCCCGAACACCGGCGTCCCCGCACGGGCGGCCTCGACGACGCTGCGCACCGCCGGCGAGTGGCTCGCGATCGCCCCCGCCCGCAGGTGGTCGCCGTAGGAGAAGCCGCCAGGGAGGATCACCGCGTCGACGCGGCCCAGGTCGGCGTCGCCGTGCCAGAGCGCGACGGGCTCGGCGCCCGCCAGTCGGACGGCGCGACGGGCGTCGCCGTCGTCGAGGGAGCCGGGGAACGTGACGACGCCGATGCGCGCGGACAACTTCTGCACTCCGGTTGGGACGGCGACGCGCGGGGCGCCGGGTCGGGAGCGGAGGCGAGAGGCTGCACCGCTCGTCCCCAGCCTAACCGGGCTGACGACGCGGACCGCCCCCGTCGGCCTACGTCGGCTTGGCCAGCCGTGACAGCGGCGCCTCGTCCCGCACCGCGATCCGCTTGGTGAGGCTGACGACGGTGCCCCGGGGCTCGGCCTTTGCGAAGTGCACCTCGTCGACCAGCGCGCGCATGAGCTGGATGCCGCGGCCCTGCTCGGCGTCCAGCGCGGCGTCGGAGCGGCCGAGCATCGTGGGGTCGAAACCGCTGCCCTTGTCCAGGACGTCGATGACGATCGTCTGGCCGTCGACGCGGACGCGGACTTCGTAGTCGTCGTCGGCGGCGGCGTGGCGCAGCACGTTCGCGCAGGCCTCGGAGAGCGCGACCTGCAGCTCCGCCAGGGTGTCACCGTCGACGCCGAGCAGCCGCATGGCGTCCGCCGTGAGCCGCCGGACGAGAGGCACCGAGACTCGTCCCTGGGCAGGGACAGGACGATCCGGAGCTCCACGCATCCTCCTCCACGGCTGCCCGGGGACTACCCGCAGCGGGAGGAGCGGACTCTCGGCGCGGGCACTCCGGAAGCGTGGCGCCGTGCCCTGCCGGTCGTGTCAGGCCGCGGGTCCCTCGACGCGCACCGTCCAGTCCTCGATCACCGGGTTGGCCAGCAGCTCCGCTGCGAGACGCCGCACCTGCTCCACCGCGGCCTCGTCGGCATCGCCCTCGAGCTCCACCTCGAAGCGCTTGCCCTGCCGCACCGCGGCCACGCCGCTGACCCCGAGCCCGGGCAGAGCGCCGGCGATCGCCTGCCCCTGCGGGTCGAGGATCTCCGGCTTGAGCATCACGTCGACGACGACGCGGGCCACTGCTCCTCCTGCGGTCGCGGACCGGCGCCGCCGTCCGACGGGCCGGGGGCAGCCTAGTCGTCTCGGCCCCCCGCAGAGGCGGCGGTCAGGGCGCTGCACGTCACCGGCGGGTGGCGGGCTCAGACGGACTGCACCCAGGCCTCGAAGGACCGGCCGGTGAGCTTCTCGTAGGCCTCGACGTAGCGGCTGCGGGTCGCCTCGACCACGTCGTCGGGCAGCCGGGGGGGCGGCGACGTCCGGTCCCAGCCCGCCGCGGTCAGCCAGTCGCGGACGAACTGCTTGTCGTAGGACGGCGGCGCCCCGCCCACCGCCGGCCGCCCCTCCCACGCCTCGCGGGGCCACCAGCGGGAGGAGTCGGGTGTCAGCACCTCGTCGCCGAGCACGAGCCCGTCGCTGCCGCCCGGCGCACGCCCGAACTCGAGCTTGGTGTCGGCCAGCAGCAGCCCGCGCGTCTCGGCGACCTCCAGCGCCCGGGCGTAGACGGCGAGCGTGAGCCGCTGCAGCTCGGCGGCGGTGTCGTCCCCGACGGCGCGGGCGACGGCCGCGAGGTCCACGTTCTCGTCGTGCTCTCCCACGGCGGCCTTGGTCGCGGGTGTGAAGATCGGCTCGGGCAGCCGGTCGCCGTCGCGCAGCCCCGACGGCAAGGCGTGCCCGCACACCTCGCCGGTGGCCCGGTAGTCGGCGAGCCCCGACCCCGTGAGGAAGCCCCTGGCCACGCACTCCACCGGGAGCATGTCGAGGCGCCGGCAGAGCATGGCGCGCCCGGCCAGCGCGTGCGCGTGCGGCGCGAGCTCGGGCGGGAACTGCGCGACCCGCGCGGTGACGAGGTGGTTCGGCACGACGTCGGCGAGCTGCTCCAGCCACCACACCGTGAGCGCGGTGAGCACCGCCCCCTTGTCGGGGACCTCCGTCGGCAGCACGGCGTCGTACGCCGAGATGCGGTCGCTCGTGACGACGAGGACCTGGTCGTCCCCGACCGCGTAGAGGTCGCGCACCTTGCCGCGGGCGAGAAGTGGGAGGCCCGGCAGGTCACCGGGCAGCAGGGGCGCGGTCAGCCGCGTCACCGGCCGGGCCGGGGGGTCACGCGGCGAGCGCC
>JALYNB010000225.1 GCA_030773395.1 Actinomycetota bacterium | reverse complement strand
GCCAACTCGGCGTGAGACTGGCGGTCGACGACTTCGGCACCGGCTACTCCTCCCTCAGCTACCTCAGCCGGTTCCCCATCGACCTGCTCAAGCTCGACAAGTCCTTCATCGACGAGGTCACCGAGCGTGCCGAGCAGCGCGTCCTCGTCGAAGGGATCATCCAGCTCGGACACGCCCTCGGGCTCACCACCCTCGCCGAGGGCATCGAGACGCCCGCGCAGCGCGCCTGCCTCACCGACCTCGACTGCCAGCTGGCCCAGGGCTACCTGTTCTCCCGCCCCGTCTCTGCGGACGCGGTCGGCGACCTGCTGCGCAACGAGCAGCCGCTTGGTGGGCTGGCGGACAGGCAGGTCTCACGACCGGGCGACCGCGACGACGCGGTTCCGCCGCGCTCGCATCTCCTGCGGTCAACGTGAGGTACACGCTGCCTCTCCAAGGTCGATCAGGCGTTGGCGGGCGGACCGCTCGGCCGACTCCGCCCACGCCATTCCGGGAACACTGAAGTCCAGCGCGACCTGACGCAGCACCCGCTCGACGGCGCCGGCCAGAATCTGGCCAGAGCAGTTGCCGGCCAGATTCTGCGCCAGCATCTCCAGGTCGCCGGGGACGGTGACGTGGCGCAGGGCCACTACCTGCAGACATTCGCGCACCACCGCAGCGGCCTGGCTGACCGCGACCAGGAAGTTCCGCTCGCTCTTGTCCTCAACGGGCTCGTGCAGGTCGGTGGCGGTGAGCACGCCCGGCCGGGACGGGGAGTGGCAGAGGCCTGCCGGGAGCGGCGGTCGCCCGGTCCAACGCGGCCATCTCCCACGTCCCGCACCGGTACCCGTCGCGGCGGGCCGCCTCGAACGCGGCCGCCAACTCGACTCCGCCACGCGCAACCCAGCGCAGCGGAGCCGCAGTTCGCCGCCCGGCTGCGCGCCCATCGCATCGACCTCCTGCCGCTGCGCGGGACGAGCGCCCTTCGACGACCCCTACGACCCGCGAGCCACCTGCTGACCGGGTGGTCTGATCCCTGCCAGCCGGACCTGTCAGCGGACAGGGCAACGCGGGAGCCGCACGCGGGCACGGTTGTACGAGTGAGGCGAGTGGCAGCTCGAAGCAGACCCGGCCGGAGCACTCGTTCCGCGTACGGTCGTCCGGTCCGTGCGGCGGGCCGAGCCAGCACGTCGACGGCCAGGCTCGCGGCGTGCACCCGCGGCGGCTGGCCTCCGGCCGGCTCACTGACATCTCCCCAGGCTGGGCACCGGCGCGGTTCGTACGACCAGGGGTCGCGCTCGCCCTCGGGCAGTGCGGCGGGGTCACGGCTCTGGCTTCAGTCCGAATGCCGACACCCCGATGGTGGCAGTGTGGATCTGACTGCCGCGCTGGGCGCTGTCGTGTCGGTGGCCGGGCAGACCAGCGAGGAGGGCGTCCTGGGCCGTGCGCTGGAGCTCGCCCGGGCGCTGACCGGCGCCACGTACGGCGCGGCGCTGCTGGTCGGCCCGGACGGATCGGTGACCGCAGTCGTGCGGGAGGGCGTGCCGACCGAGCTGTCCGACCTCGTGTCCCCGCTGCCCCGGCCGGGCGGGCTGGTCGGTGCGGTGCTGGGCGGCACGCCGACGCGGCTGGACCGGCCGGCCACGCACCTCGAGCCGGTCGGGTTCGCGGACACGCCGATGAGCGCCTTCCTGGGTGTGCCGGTTCGGGCTCGCGGCCGCCTGCTGGGCGGCGTCTACCTGACCCGCGCTCCCGGCGGCGGGGCGTTCACCGAGTGCGACGAGACGCTGGCCGACGCGCTGGCCAGTCAGGCCGGGCTCGCCGTGCAGGGTCTGCGCCGGCTGGCCGCGGCGGAGGACCTGCTGGACCACCTCAAGCTCACCGACGCCCGGGCCGATGACCTCCCCACCGGGGACCCGGCCAAGGCGCCGGTCGTGCAGCGGCTGCTGGCCGTCGCCCGCAGCGCGCTCGGCATGGACCTGGCGTTCCTGTCCCGCCTCGACACCGACGTGCAGACCTTCACCCACGTCGACCGCGCCGCTGTCGGCGCGGCACTACCGCTCGAGCCGGGCAGCACCTCCGACGCGTCGGGGGGCTACTGCTCGTTGCTGCTCGACGGACAGATCCCTGCCTCGGTTCCGGACGTCGCTGCCCACCCGGCGCTCGCGGCCCTGCCGGTCACCGCGCGGCTGGGGGTCGGCGCGTACTGCGGTGTTCCCGTGCTGCTGCCCGACGGCAGCGTGTACGGCACCCTGTGCGGACTCAACGGCACCGCGCAGGAGCCGCCCACGGCAGCGCAGCTCGAGGCCGTCCGCACCGTGGCGCGCTTGCTCGGCGAGCGTCTCGCCGTGGAGGAGCGGGCTCGCGACGCGCAGCGGACCCGCGTCGAGGCCTTCCGGCCGGTCCTCGACGGCACGCTGCGCAGCGTCGCCGTCCAACCGATCGTGGACCTGTCGGTCGGCGAGACCGTGGGCTACGAGGCGCTCTCCCGTTTCACTGACCTGGCTGGCACCGCCCGACGCCCGGACCAGGTGTTCACCGAGGCCGCCTCGCTCGGCGTCGCGCTGCAGCTCGAGCTGGCGGCTGTGCGCACTGCTCTGCGGTACGTGCCCACGTTGCCCGCGCGCACGTACCTGTCGCTGAACCTGTCGCCACAGGCGCTGCTCGACCCCCCCACCCTCGCCGTGCTCACTGCGGCGCCCCTGGACCGGCTCGTCGTCGAGCTCACCGAGCACGAGCAGGTCCACGACTACGACCTGCTCCTGCACACGGTTGCCGGCCTGCGCGAACGAGGCCTGCGCCTAGCCGTCGACGACACGGGCGCGGGCTTCGCCAGCCTGCAGCACATCACCCGACTCGCGCCGGACATCATCAAGCTGGACATCGCGTTCGTCCGTGACATCGACACCGACCCGACCCGGCGCGCCGTGGCCCGCGCCATGGCGTCGTTCGCCCAGGAGCTCGGCGCCGCCCTCGTCGCCGAGGGCATCGAGACCCCGGCCGAGCTCGCGCAGTTGCGCGAACTCGGGGTACCGCTCGGGCAGGGCTATCACCTCGGTCGCCCAGCCCCGCCCACGCACTGGTTCGCCCGCAGCCAGGTGGACCTGTCCGCGGCCTGAACCGATCCGGCACGGCTCGGCGGCGCCGGACGACCGGCGGGACGTTGGAGGGGAACCTCCCGGCGGAGCGCGGGCGCCGGATCTCGACGGCCGGCGACAGGCCGCCTGCCTACACCTCGGGGAGTTCCCGGGCTGCCGGGAAGCCGCGGGCCGGACGTCCCGAGGGCTGCAGAGTGACAGCCGTCGGCACTGACCCCGCCGCCCCCTGCCGGCGAAACCAGACCAAGCGGCTCCGCGGGCGCCATCGCCCGGGCTGGCTCCGGCTGTCGGCGAGGACGACACCGCGCCCGGTTCTGGGTCGGGCACATGCGGGTCGGGGTGGTGCTCAGCACTCGTGTCGGCGCTCGTCGTCGCCTACGCGGTCGGCGCCGACCACCGGCCGACACACCGCTGCCGGCGATCGTGACCGCGGTCGTCTCCGGGTCGCCCGCGCTGCTCGCGCTACCGGTGCCGGTGATCGCGCGCGACCCAGGGGGGCCCAGGTCGCCGCCTCCCTGAGTGAGCGCAGATCTCCTTCCGCGACCTCCACGACCCTGCATCCTCCGAGCTTGTCCGGGCTGCTCCATTGCGGTGCCCGGGTGGTGGTCGGGTCAGGGTCCGCCCGGGCCCAGCCGATGTGACGGGCATGAACGTTGTGACCCGCGCTGTGGCCCCGCTGGTGCGATTGCTGCCGGAGGGGCGGCTCCTGCCGGAGGAGGTGTGGCGCCGCCGGCACAGCCTCATCGTCGGGGTGGCGTTCGCGCAGGCCGTCGGGCTGTTGGTCCTGGCGCTGGCGGTCGGGCTGCCGCTGCACCACGCGGTGGCGGAGGCCCTGCTGGTCGCCCTGCCGGCCGTCCCGGCCAGGTCAGCGCGGCTGAGCCGCAAGGCCCGCTCCGCGTCGGTGACGGCGAGCCTGATGACCGCGTCGGCGGTGCTGGTGCACCTTCTCGGCGGGGTGACCGAGGCGCACTTCCACTTCTTCGTGATGATCGGGCTGGTGTCGCTCTACCAGGACTGGGTGCCGTTCGGAGTCGGGCTGGGGATCGTCCTGGCCCACCACGGGCTGATCGGCACGACGCACCCGCAGGACGTGTACGGCACGCCGCAGGCGCAGGCACACCCCTGGCTGTGGGCCGGGGTGCACGGCGGCTTCGTCCTCGCCGCCAGCCTGGCCAACCTCGCCGCGTGGCGGCTCAACGAGCAGCAGGGCCTGCGCGACCCGCTGTCCGGGTTGGCGAACCGCACGCTGTTCACCGAGAGCACCACGCGCAGGCTGTCCGGCGCTCAGGCGGAGGTGAGCGTGCTGTTCGTCGACCTCGACGACTTCAAGAGCATCAACGACTCCCGCGGACACGCCGCCGGCGACACCGTGCTGCTCGCGGTCGCCGACCGGCTCAGTGGCTGCGTGCGGTCCGGTGACGTCGTGGCCCGCCTGGGCGGTGACGAGTTCGCCCTGCTGCTGCCCGGCCCGCCCGACAACGCCCACCGGGTCGGGGAGCGAGTGCTGCGCGCCCTGGCGGACCCGATCAGCGTGGAGGGACGGCAGGTGTTCGTCCGGGCCAGCGTCGGCCTGGCCAGCACCCGCACCCCGGCTGAGCGCGACGCCGAGGTGCTGCTGCGCAACGCCGACCTCGCCATGTACACCGCCAAGGCCGGCGGGAAGGCCCGCCTCGCCGTGTACGCCGACGGCATGGCCCAGACCGCGCACGACCGGGCCCAGCTCACCGCCGACCTCGCCGCGGCCCTCGCCCGCGGCGAGCTCCACGTCCACTACCAGCCCAGCGTCACCCTCAGCGACGGGCGGATCACTGGGGTGGAGGCGCTGGCCCGCTGGCGGCACCCGGCGCGCGGCCTCGTGCCTCCCGCGGAGTTCGTGCCCCTGGCCGAGGAGGCCGGGCTCATCAACGCCCTCGGGGAGCACGTGCTGCGCACCGCCACCGCCCAAGCCGCGGCCTGGGCCGACGCCGGCACCCCCGTCGACATCGCGGTGAACCTCTCTCCCCACCAGGTCGCCAGCGACGGGATCGTCGACCTGGTGCGCGACGCGCTCACCCGCGCCGGACTGCCTCCACAGCGCCTCACCCTCGAGGTCACCGAAGGGGTGCTCGTGCACGACGTCGACGCCGTCGCCGGGCGTCTCGCGCAGCTGCGCGCGCTCGGCGCACGGATCGCCATCGACGACTTCGGCACCGGCTACTCCAGCCTGTCCTACCTGCGCCAGCTCCCCGTCGACACCATCAAGATCGACCGATCGTTCGTCACCGACCTCCCCGACGGCGGCGCGAACGCCATCCTCGTCAGCTCCATGGTCGAGCTCGCCCGCAGCCTCGGGCTCGACGTCGTCGCCGAAGGCGTGGAGACCGAGTCCCAGGCCCAGGCGCTCAAGCGCCTCAGCTGCGGCCACGCCCAGGGCTACCTGTACGCCCGCCCCCAGCCCGCGGATGACGTCACAGCCCTCCTCGACACCAGCCTGTCAGCGGGCCCCAAGGCGGTCGGAGCCCAGTGACCCTTGACGTGTCTGCCACGTCGTGCTCTTCGCCGCCACAGACCCGGCCTCCGCGACGAGTGCCCTCTGGACGGCTGCGGTACTACCAGCACCCCCGGGTCAGCTTGCTCGACGGCGGCAGAACGACCTTGGACCGCCGGCGGACAACTGGTCGAGCGACTCCCGGACCGGGCGGTCACCACCAACCACGGTGCTGAGCCGGACCCCGCGATGCGGGCCACCCAAGACGGGGTCTTGACCCGGTTCGTCCACGTCCCCGCCCGGCCGCACGCTGCTGCACTGCCGCACCCCCGCAGACTTCGACGGGCAGGCCCACCCACCCGCTGGACCTGCCGGTGGTGGCGGTCGACCCGGCCGGGTGCCAAGGTCGGCGCATGGTTGGCTGGACAGACCGCAACATCCCCGCTCTGACCGGGTGCACCGCACTCGTCACCGGGGCGAACTCCGGCCTGGGGCTGCAGGCCGCCCTCGGGCTGGCCCGGGCTGGTGCCCGCGTCCTGATGGCCGCCCGCGACGCGGCCCGCGGCGCGCAGGCGCTCGACCGAGTGCGCGCCGAAGTGCCCGCCGCGCGTGTGGAGCTCGTCGGGCTCGACCTCGCCGACCTCGGGGCGGTGCAGGCGGCCGCGACCGCCGTGACCGAGCGCGTCGACGCGCTCGACCTGCTGGTCAACAACGCCGGCGTGATGGCGCTCCCGCCGCGGGTCAGCGCCGACGGCTTCGAGCTGCAGCTCGCCACGAACCACCTCGGCCACTTCGCCCTCACCGGTCGACTGCTGCCCGTCCTGCTCGCGGCCCCGGCGCCGCGGGTCGTGACGGTGTCGAGTCAGGCCCACCGGTTCGGGCACATCGCCTTCGACGACCTGCAGAGCCTCCGGCGCTACGACCCGTGGCAGGCCTACGGGCGGTCCAAGCTCGCCAACCTTCTGTTCAGCGCGGAGCTGCAGCGTCGGGCCGACGCCGCGGGCGTGCCGCTGCGCAGCGCCGCTGCCCACCCCGGTCTCGCCAGTACGAACATCCAGAAGCCCGGTCCGGAGATGTCGGGGAAGCCGCTGCTGGCCGCCGTCATGACCGCGACGTCCCGGGTCGTCGCGCAGAGCGACCGGGCCGGGGCCTGGCCGGTCCTCTACGCCGCGACGATGCCCGACGTGGGGCCCGACGGCTACCTCGGCCCCCGCGGCCTGTTCGAGGCCCGCGGCCACCCGCGGCACGTCGGGCGCTCGGAGGCCGCGCGCGACCTCGACGTGGCCCGCCGGCTCTGGCAGGAGTCCGAACGGCTCACCGGGGTGACGTACACATGGCCGGCCCAGGCCGGGCAGGGCCGGCCGGAAGGCGTGCCCGGCGCCGAGCAGTAGGCTCACGCGCGCGAGCGGCACGTTTCCGCCCAGGTGGCTAGGGCAGCGCCCCGCCGTGGCCGACCAGCGTGAGCTCGACGCGGAGGAGCGGGAGCAGCACGAGCTGGTCCGCCCTCCCGACCTCAACGAGGAGGCGAACCGCAGCTCGACGCGCCTGGAGCTCTTCTTCGACCTCGCGTTCGTTCTCTTCGTGGCCCAGACGGCCGACCTCCTGGCGCAGGACGCCTCCTGGTCGGCCGCCGCCGCCTTCGCCGCGCTGATGACCGTCGGCTGGTGGTCGTGGGCGAGCGGCACCCTCTACGCCAACCGGTTCGACACCGACGACGTCGCCTTCCGCGCCCTCACGCTCCTGGGCATGGCCGGCGTGGTCGGGATGGCGGCGAGCGTCACCGAGGTGAGTGGGCCGACCGGCCGCTGGTTCGCCCTCGGCTACACGCTCGTCCGACTCGGGCTCGTCCTCGGCTACCTGCGGGCCTGGCGGCACGTCCCGGAGGCGCGACCGAGCATCCTCCCCTACCTCGCGGGCCATGCCTTGGGTGGCGCGATCTGGCTGGTGTCCGTCTTCGTGCCCGTGCCGGCCCGGTTCGTGCTCTGGGGGGTCGGCCTGGTCGTCGACCTCGCCACGCCCGCGCTCGCCGCCCGCACCCGGGGCGGCGTCCCACTGCACGTCGAGCACCTGCCCGAACGCTTCGCGCTGTTCATGATCCTCGTGCTGGGCGAGTCCGTCGCCGGCGTCGCCACCGGGCTGCACGACGGCGGATGGGCGCCCCTGGTCGTCGTCAGCGCCGCGCTGGCCTTCCTCGTCACCGCGACCGCGTGGTGGCTCTACTTCGACTTCTCCGGCGGCGCCGCCAAGCGTCGGCTGCTCGAGGAGGAGGACGAGACGAAGGGCGGCGTGCACGACCTCTACCTCTACGCCCACCTCCCGATCGTCATCGGGCTGGCGGGGCTGGCGGTCGGGCTGGAGCACGCCGTGCTGCACGGCGCCGACCCCCACCTCGAGCCGGGCGCTCGGGCGGTCCTGGGCGCCGGGCTCGCGCTCTACCTCGCGAGCACCGCCCTGCTGCAGGCGCTGCTGACCGGGCGCACGGGCGCGGCGCTCCTCTGGCCCGGCGGCGGGGTTCCGCTGGTGCTGCTCGCCACCTGGGCCGACCTCCGCCCGCCCGTGCTGCTCGCGCTCCTCGGCGCCGTGCTGCTCGCCGGCCTCGCCACCGGGATCGCCCAGCACCGGGCGGGCATGGTGCGGACGGCGAAGGTCTGACCCGGCCGTGCGCCTCCTGCCGCGCGCGCGAGGTCGGCTCGCCGTTGCCGTCGGGGTTCCCCTCGCCGCCCTGGCCGTCGCCGTCGGGGGGCCGCACCTCGCGCGTTCTCCCGCCCCGCCGCACGAGCCGGTGGTGTTCGTGCACGGCTACGGCGCCGACGCCTCCGTCTGGGAGTCGATGCGCGCCGACTTCTCGCGCGCGGGGTGGTCCGGCGACGAGCTGGTCCTGTGGCGCTACGACTGGCGCGAGGACAACCGCGTGACCGCCCGCCGGCTCGCCGACGAGGTCACGCGGGTGCTCGCCGCCACGGGCGCCGACCGGGTCGACCTCGTGACCCACTCGATGGGCACGCTGTCCTCGCGCTGGTATCTCGCCCGGCTCGACGGAACGGCGCACGTCGACGCCTGGGTCGGCATCGCCGGACCGAACGCGGGCAGCATCCGCGGCTCCTTCTGCGATCTCCCGTCCTGCCACGACCGACGGTGGGGCTCGCCGCTGCTGGACGCCCTGAACGCCGGCGACCGCACCCCGGGGGCGGTGCGCTACGCGACCTGGTGGTCCCCGTGTGACGAGGTGCTGGTCCCCGACAGCACGGCGCTGCTGGCCGGCGCCGGCAACCACCGCACGGCGTGCCTGGGCCACGAGCAGGTGCTGGCAGACCCGCTGGTCGCCCGTCAGGTCCGGGAGTTCATCTCCGCCGCACGGGCCGGCGCCGCGTCGGCGTGAGCCGGACCGGGCAGGCCCGGCAGGTCGACGTGCCCGGGACGACGGGGACGGGAGCGGGAGGATGCCGTGGAGCGCAGGACGCTGGGTGGTTCCGGGCCGGGCGGTCAGGGCTCGGACGGCCAGGGGCTGGAGGTCTCCGCCGTCGGCCTCGGCTGCATGGGCATGACGTTCGCATACGGGCCCCCGCAGGAGGAGTCCGGCGCCCGGACGATCGAGCGGGCACTGGACCTCGGCGTGACGTTCCTCGACACCGCCGACATCTACGGCCCCGAGACCAACGAGCGGCTCGTCGGCCGGACGGTCGCGCGCCGCCGTGACGAGGTGCAGCTCGCGACGAAGTTCGGCGCCCGCTCCCTCACCGAGCCCGGCCGGGCGCCCGACGGCCGGCCAGAGTACGTGCGCTCCGCCTGCCACGCGAGCCTGCAGCGGCTCGGGCTCGACGTGATCGACCTCTACTACCAGCACCGGGTCGACCCGCAGGTGCCGATCGAGGACACGGTCGGCGCCATGGCCGAACTGGTGCAGGCCGGCAAGGTGCGCCACCTCGGCCTGTCCGAGGCGGGCCCGGAGACGATTCGCCGCGCGCACGCCGTACACCCGATCACGGCCGTGCAGACGGAGTACTCGCTGTGGACGCGCGACCTGGAGGACGACGTCCTCCCGTGCTGCGCGAGCTCGGGATCGGGCTCGTGCCTTACAGCCCGCTCGGCCGCGGCTTCCTCACCGGGGCGATCCGCAGCCGGGAGGACCTCGCACCCGATGACTGGCGACGGGGCAATCCGCGCTTCAGCGAGGAGAACTTCGCGACGAACCTGGAGCTCGTCGACCGCGTGAAGGCGGTCGCCGAGCGCAAGGGCGTGACCCCCGCTCAGCTGGCTCTGGCCTGGGTGCTGCGCATCGGGCCCGACGTGGCCCCGATCCCCGGAACCACGAAGCCGGAGCGGCTTGAGGAGAACCTCGGCGCGCTCGAGGTGACGCTCGACGACGCCGACCTGGCCGAGCTCGACGCCGCGGCGCCGGTCGGCGCGGCGGTGGGCAGCCGCTACCCCGAGCCGCAGATGGCCGTGCTGGGTCGCTAGCGGCGGACGCCGGCCCGGGAGGGTGTCGGGGCGCGGGCCGGCGTCAGGCACGGGCGTTGCCGCGGACCGCGAGGACGTTGCACGGCGATCGCACCCGACGACGACCGGCACGACGTCCTCCTGGGGCTGTCGGGCCGGTCCGGTCTCGCGACAGTCTCGTGGACGACGGGAACGGACCCGGCGGCCGGTACGGTCGGACCGTGGTCACCGCGTGATGGACCTGCCGGGGGCCCGCTCTCGCCGCGCTGGCGGTCGCCGCCGTCCTCGTCGGCTTCGCCAAGACCGCGGTCGGCGGCGTCGGGCTGGTCAGCGTGGCCCTGTTCGCCACCGCGCTACCGGCCCGCGAGTCGACCGCAGCACTGCTGCCCCTGCTGCTGGTCGGCGACGTGGTCGCGGTGCTGGTCTACCGGCGGCACGCGCCGTGGCCCGCCCTGGTCCGGCTGCTGCCCAGCGTCGTCGTGGGGGTGCTCGCCGGCGTCGGGTTCGTGGCGGTCGTCGATGACACCGTCATGCGCCGCACGATCGGGCTGGTGCTGCTGGCTCTCGTCGTCGTCCACGTGGCCCGGGCCCGACGCCGGTCGACCGACCTCGGGCCACGTCACCCACGCGCCGGTGTTCGGCGCCCTGCCGGGTTCACGACGATGGTCGCGAACGCCGGCGGCCGGTGATGGGCTTTTTCCCTGCTGGCCGCGCGGCTCGACAAGCGGACGTTCCTCGGCACGGCAGCATGCTTCTCTTCCTGCTGGTCAACGCGTCGAAAGTGCCGTTCAGCGTCGGTCTCGGGCTGGTGCGCCCGAGCGTGTCCATCCCGCTGGTGAGGGAGTCCCACTGCTCGGGCTCGAGGTGCCCGGGCTTGGTCGACGCGCCCGTGTACATGTGCACTGCGGCGGGAGCAGGACGAAGTACTTCGCGCCCAGCGCCGGGAGCGGCTGGCACTCCTCCCGCAGTCCTCGAGCTCCTTCTGCAGGGCCTCGGGCCCGTTGTGCAGCCCGGCGAAGACCGCCCCGCCCGAGGGCTTCAGCCCGCGCGCGTCCAACTCGTCGGACAGCTGCGCCGGGTCGGCGGGCAGGAATTCGTACGGGCCGAGCTCGGTCCAGACGTAGCCGGCCGCACCGGCCTCGTCCAGGTACTGCTTCCACTCCACCTGGTGCGGGTCGCGGTCGAACCAGACCCCCCAGGAGTCCGGGGCGGTGCCGAGCAGGATCTGGGGCTCGGCGTTCTCCACGGCCGCAGCCGCAGGGTTCGTCGTCATCGCTCGCCGACTCAGACCGCGGTCGGGAAGTGCATGTGGCCGCCGTGGTGCTCGGGCTGCTCGCTCACCTCGGGCCAGCGGATCGTGACCGCCTTCTCCCGGGTGTAGAACTTGATGCCTTCGGGGCCGTGCACCTTCGAGTCACCGAACATGGAGGCCTTCCAGCCGCCAAAGGAGTAGAAGGCCATCGGCACCGGCACCGGCACGGGCACGTTCACGCCGATCATGCCGACCTCGATGTCGCGCTGGAACTGCCGGGCGGCCGACCCGGAGTTGGTGAAGATGCAGGTGCCGTTCGCGTACTCGTTCGCGTTGATGAGGTCGATGCCGTCCTGTAGCGTGTTCACGCGGACGACCGCGAGCACCGGGCCGAAGATCTCGTCTGTGTAGATGTCCACGTCAGTGGGGACCTTGTCGAACAGCGTCGGCCCGACGAAGAAGCCCTCCTCGTGGCCCTCCACGTGGACGCCGCGCCCGTCCACGACCAGCTCGGCGCCCGACTGTTCACCGCTCGTGATGTAGTTCTCGATGCGGTCGCGCGCCTGCGGCGTGATGACCGGCCCCATGTCGGAGTCCTGAGACAACCCCGGACCGACCTTGACGTCGAGGGCGCGCTGCTTGAGCTTGTCGACGATCTGGTCGCCGGCGGAACCGACCGCGACAGCGACGGAGATCGCCATGCACCGCTGCCCGGCCGAGCCGTAGACCGCCGCCGCGAGGTGGTCGGCGGCGAAGTCCAAGTTCGCGTCCGGCATGACGATCGCGTGGTTCTTCGCCCCGCCGAGGGCCTGCACGCGCTTGCCGTTCTGCGTGCCGCGGGAGTGGACGTACTTCGCGATGGGCGTGGAGCCGACGAAGCTGACGGCTGCGATGCCCGGGTGGTCGAGGATCGCATCGACCGCGACCTTGTCGCCGTGGACGACGTTGAACACGCCGTCGGGCAGGCCGGCATCGGCGTACAGCTGGGCGACGAAGTTCGAGACCGAGGGGTCGCGCTCGTGGGCTTGAGGAGGAAGGTGTTCCCGGTGGCGAGCGCCATCGGGTGCATCCACATCGGCACCATGATCGGGAAGTTGAACGGCGTGATGCCTGCGACGACGCCGAGCGGCTGGCGGAACGACAGCGCGTCGACGTCGGTGGAGACCTGGTCGGAGTAGTCGCCCTTGAGCATGGTGGGGAGGCCGCAGGCGAACTCCGTGACCTCCATCCCCCGGATGATCTCGCCCTTGCGTCCGGCACGGTCTTGCCGTGCTCCGAGGCGATGAGCCGCGCCATCTCGTCGGTGTGCTTTTCGATGAGGTTGCGGAAGTTGAACATGATCCGCACGCGACGGGTCAGCGAGACGTCCCGCCAGGACTCGAACGCCTTGCGGGCCGCGGCGACCGCCGCGTCGACGTCCGAGGTCTCGGCCAGGAGGACCTCGGACTGTTCCCGGCCGGTGGCCGGGTCGTAGACGGGGGCGGTGCGCGTGGACGCGCCGGTGGTCGTGGACCCGCCGATCCAGTGCTGGACGGTGTTCACAGGGGCTGCCTCTTTCTGGGTCGGTTGGGGGTTCAGTTCGCGGGGGTGAGGAACGGCTTCTGCCTGGCCTTCTGGGCCTCGTAGGTCTGTCGGGCGGCGTTCGTCGTATCGAGGCCCGCGCCCGCACTGACCGGGACGTCCCACCACGACTCGCTGGAGGGGGCGTGCACCAGCGGGTCGATCTCGACGTGCACCATCACCGGTCCCTCGACGTCCTTGGCTTGCTGCAGGGCGTTGCGGAACTCCTCGATCCGTTCGCCCGCAGGACCGTCACGCCGAGGCTCGCGGCGTTCGCGCCGCTCGCGCGGTCTCGTCGGCCATCCGCGCGCCGATACCGCCGGCGATCTCGTAGCCCATGCACGAGTAGCCGTACTCGACGTGGTAGCCCTTCGGGTTGCGCGTCCGCCACAGGCTGTGCAGGTCGCCGGGCAGCGGGCCCTGGCCGAGCGTGTATATGCGCTCGACGGTCGCGTCCCACTCCTGCCCGAGCCGGCGGGCCTCGGCCTGGTAGCGGTAGTCGGCCAGCGCGGACTGCAGGGCCTTCAGACCGTCCCGGGCGTCCGCGACCAGCTGCACGCCGGAGTGCATGTGAGTATCAAGGACGAAGACGTTGAGGTTCACGAAACGCACGCCCTCGGCCTAGAACGCCGTCTTCGAGGCCGTCGGGAAGTCGCCCCAACGCGTCGAGCTCGTTCTCAAGCAGCGCCTGCCCGAGGCCGGCGGCGTTGCCGTAGCCGAAGATGCCAAAGCAGCCCGCGAAGAAGCGGCGCTCGACGCCGTCGCGCTCGGTCCACTGGTTGGCCAGGAACCGGACCGTGGCCTGCGCGACGGTGAGCCGGACGGTCTCACTCACTGAGTGTCTCCCGCCGAGGTGTAGAAGGGCAGCGGGGGGTCGACCGGCTGGTCTTCCAGGTGCCGCGGACCCAGGCGTGCGCCGGGTCGTCGCAGTTCAGCCAGGCCGCTCGTCGCCGGGGCCGGCCATGACGTTCAGGTAGTACAGGTCGTAGCCGGGGGCGGCCATCGACGGGCCGTGCCAGCCGTGCGGGATGAGCACGACGTCGCCGGAGCGGACCTCCTCGAGCACGTCCATCGGCCGGTCGGCGGCGCCGTAGACGCGCTGGTAGCCCGCGCCCGGCGCCCCCTGCGGGGCCGCGGCGACCTCGGAGTAGTAGATCTCCTCGAGCTCGGCCTCCTCGCCGGGCTTGGTCTCGTCGTGCTTGTGCGGCGGGTACGACGACCAGTTGCCGCCGGGCGTCAGCACCTCGCACACGATCAGCGCGTCGGCCTCGAAGGCCTGCGGAGTGCAGAAGCTGTTGATTTGCCGGGAGCAGATGCCTGCGCCACGGAGCTCGACGGGAACGCCGGACGCGGGGCCGTACCGCGCGGGAAGGCGCCTCGTGGCCCGGGCGGCGGGGAGGGCGAAACCGGCCGCCCTGCTCGCTGGTCACCGTCAGGGTCGCCTCGCAGGGGCGTACGCGAAGTCGGTGACGCCGGGAAGTACGTCCTCCCGGCCGGTGAGGGCGAACCGCTCGCCGTCCACCTCCACGCGGCACGAGCCGGACAGCGGGAGGACGAGCACTCGTCCTCTCCCGTAGTGAACGTCCGGGCTTCCCCCGCGGCGAGCTCCAGCAGCCGCAGACTGGAGTACCCCCAGCCCGCGGACTCCCGCGTGACGACGAGGGCGTCACCGGGGTGAGGAGGCCAGGGGATCACCGGGTTGACCTTGCCGGCCCTCGCGTCCGGGATGCGCCCGGCGGCCACGGCGTCCTCGAGCACCTTCTCCATGCCCTCCGCATTGGGCAGCGCGTGCTTGAGGGTGGCCACCGGCGCCCCCCGGCGCCCCCTCCGAGCAGGGCCTGCCCCGGGCCCGGCCGGTACCGTGAGGTCGTGCTCCGGCTCCTGCTGACCCCGCGGTGGCTGCTGCGCAGCGCGCTCGCGGTCGTCGTCGCCGGCGCGTTCGTGTGGCTCGGGTTGTGGCAGTGGGATCGCGCGCACTCCAGCACGGGCCGTGGCACGAACGTGGCGTACGCGATCGAGTGGTTCGTCTTCGCCGGCTTCGTCTTCTTCTGCCTCTGGCACTGGCTCAAGGACTCCCGGGAGGCCGAGGACGAATCCGAGGCCCCACCCGCCCCGGCTCCGCCCCCGCTCCCCCACCGCGCGCGCCCCGTCCCGGCCGCGGCGCCGGCGGTGGACCCGGGCGACGACCCCGAGCTGGCGGCGTACAACGCCCACCTCGCGCGGCTCGACGCCGAGGCGCGCCGCGGGCAGCGCCGGTGACCCCGCTCGCGCCCACCGCCGCGGCGGCCCTCACGCGCTTCCGCGTGCTGGCCTGGCTCGTCGGGGTGATGCTCCTGGCCCTGGTGGCCGCCATGGCGGTCAAGTACATCGGCGGCGAGCCGGAGCTGGTGACCCGCGTCAGCCCCGTCCACGGCTTCCTCTACATCGTCTACCTGGTGGCCGTCCTCGACCTCGGCCGCCGGGTGCGCTGGGGGATGCGGCGGACGGTCCTCGTCATGCTCGGCGGCACGGTCCCGTTCCTGTCCTTCGTCCTGGAGCGGCGGGTCGCCCGCGAGCTGGTCGAGGCGCCGACGCCGCAGCCGCGCGACCCCCTGCCCCGGCCCTGATGCCGGCGCTGGCCGCGGCCGCCGGGGGCAGCGGCCTGACCGGCCTGGCCGGATTCATCGCCGACACGATCACGGCGCTGGGAGCCGTCGGCGTCGGCCTGATGGTGCTGCTGGAGAACCTGTTCCCGCCGATCCCGAGCGAGCTGGTGCTGCCTCTCGCCGGTTTCCTCGCCGGACAGGGCCGCATGCAGGTCGCGCTCGTCATCGTCGCCGCGACCGTCGGCTCGGTGGTCGGTGCCCTGCTCCTGTATTGGGCGGGCGCCGCACTCGGGCCCCGCCGGTTGGGACGGGTCGTCGACGCCATGCCCTTGCTGGACATCGACGACCTCGAGCGGGCCGAGTCGTGGTTTTCCACGTACGGCGGGCGGGCGGTACTCATCGGCCGGCTGATCCCCGTCGTGCGCAGCCTCGTCAGCGTGCCGGCCGGGTTGGAGCGGATGCCGCTGCCGCTGTTCACGCTCTACACGGCGTTGGGCAGTGCCGTCTACAACTCGGTCCTCGTCCTGGCCGGCTACCTGCTCGGCAGCCAATGGCAGGACGTGGAGCGCTACTCGTCAGTCATCAACTACGTGATCTACGCGGCCATCGCGGGAGCGCTCGCCCTGTTCGTCGTACGACGGCTGCGGGTGCGCCGCCGCGCGTAGCGCGCGCTGTACGGCCGATCACCTCACCGCTCTTCGGGAGGGGGAGGCGGGGGCTTCTCGGGGGTGCTCGGCTTCGGGGTCAGGGGGTCGTCCGACCTCGTGGGTCCGGGATCGGGGAGTGGCGGCTTCACCGGGGTGCTCGGCTTGGGTTCCATGACGGGGCACTACCCCATCGGGGCCGGCAGGATCCGCTGGACGCCTGCGCGCGGTCCGCGTACGACGACGAGGAGGAGTCGGATGTCCGTCGCCGAGGAGATCAGGGCACTGGCCCAGCCGTTGCGGTCCCCCGTCGACCTCGACCCCCTGATCGAGCGGGTCGGGGACGCCCGGTTCGTGCTGCTCGGCGAGGCGTCGCACGGTACGGAGGAGTACTACTCCTGGCGCGCCGCGATCACCCGGCGGCTGGTCACCGAGAAGGGGTTCTCCTTCGTCGCCGTCGAGGGTGACTGGCCGGACTGCTACCGGGTGAACCGGTGCGTGAAGCACGGGGCGGAGGTGCCGCCCGACCCGCGGGAGGTGCTGGCCTCGTACGCGCAGTGGCCGACGTGGATGTGGGCGAACGAGGAGGTCGTGGGGCTCGTCCGGTGGTTGCGTGAGCACAACGCGGGGCGGCCGGCCGCGGAAATGGTCGGCTTCTACGGGCTGGACGTCTACAGCCTCTGGGACTCCATGCGGTCCGTGACGGACTACCTGACCGAGCACGACCCGGAGCACGTCGACGCCGCGCTGGCCGCGCTGCGGTGCTTCGAGCCGTACCGGGAGGACCCGCAGCGCTACGCCTGGGCCACCCACACCTCCCCGTGCAGCTGCGCGGATGCCGTCGCCGACCTGGTCCGGTCGTTCGCGGCGGACGACCGCCGCGGGGACGGGCAGGACCCAGAGGCGCCGTTCGCCGCCGAGCAGAACGCCCTGGTGGCCGCCGGCGCGGAGCGCTACTACCGGACCATGGTCGTCGGGGACGCGGAGTCGTGGAACGTCCGCGACGTGCACATGACCGACACGCTCGACCGGCTCGTGGCACACCACGGCGAGGGGGCGAAGGCCGTGGTGTGGGAGCACAACACGCACGTCGGCGACGCGCGCTACACCGACATGGCCGACGAGGGGATGGTGAACGTCGGCCAGCTCGTCCGGGAGCGCCACGGGGAGGACGACGTCGTGGTCGTCGGGTTCGGCGGGCACCAGGGTCGGGTCGTCGCGAGCACCCGCTGGGGCGGGCCGATGGAGCGGATGAGGGTGCCGCCGGCGCGGTCCGGCAGCCTCGAGGCCCGGCTGCACCTGGCCGGTGTGGGCCCGTCGCTCTTCATCTTTCCGGCTCGAGGGCAGCAGCCGGAGTGGCTGCGGGAGTGGCGCGACCACCGGGCGATCGGGGTCGTCTACTCGGCGCGGCAGGAGCAGTGGGGCAACTACGTCCCGACGGTGCTGGGCTCCCGCTACGACGCGTTCCTGTACTTCGACGACACGGACGCGCTGCACCCCCTGCACGGGGAGCCGGAGCGGCCGGCCGGTGAGGCGGGGACCTACCCGACGCCGGTCTGACTCCTGGGCAGGGAGAAGAAGGCCCACGGCTGCGCCGCCGACGTCAGCAGGACGGAGCCGGCGAACGACGCGACGCCCACGCCGACCAGTGCGGTAGGGAGCGCGACCGGCAGGCCCGTCCGGGGCGGCGCCGGGCGGAGAGCGCGATCAGGAGGAGCAGCGGCCAGGCCAGGTAGAACTGCTCCTCCACCGCCAGCGACCAGTAGTGCTGCAAGGGCGAGGGGTCGGTCTCGGGCGACAGGTAGTCCGTGCTGGCAGCGGCGAACCGGTAGTTCGCCACGTAGACGGCGGCCGCGACCCCGTCCAGGGCCACCTGCCGCGCCTGCAGCGGTGGCAGCAGCACGGCGGACGCCAGGACGGTGACGACGAGGACCAGCACCGCCGCCGGCAGCAGCCGCCGCGCCCGGCGGGCGTAGAACGCCGCGAGCGCGATCCGCCCCGACCGCTCGATCTCCCGGCCCAGGAGCCCGGTGATGAGGAAGCCGGAGAGGACGAAGAAGACGTCCACCCCGACGTAGCCGCCCGAGAACCCGCCGACATGGGCGTGGTGCAGGACGACCGCGACGACGGCGACTGCGCGCAGACCCTCGACGTCCGGGCGCAGCCCGTGTCCGTCGGGAGCGGGCGAGCTCGCCTCCCGACCCCAGTGCTGCGACAGCGCCACGACCGACACCCGGCCATCATGTCCCGACTGCCGGTTGTCCTGGCGGCGGCGCGGCCGCACGCCGTCCTCCTCGGCGACCTCCCGCGTCGGAAGGCCGCAGCGGCCCCGGCGGTTGCACAACCTGTGACGCAGACGCCGGCCGCCCCGGTCCCGCCCGCCTCTCCCCGCCTCGCCGACCGCACTGCGCTTGCCGGACGACTGCTGCACGTCCGCCGCATCTACCTCGAGCCGGCCGTCCCCGAGTACGAGCGCGGGCGCGAGGTCCTCGCCCGCTACCCGGACGCCGAGCGAATCGAGGTCGCGTCCCACTGGCGCATCCCCGAGCTGCACGGCAACGAGGGCGACGTCGACCGCTGGGTGCGCGTCAAGACCGAGACGCTCGTCCTCGGCGTAAAGGCCTCGCTGTCCGCCCGCCCCAACGGCCGCTCGTCGGACTTCATCGCTCCGTCCACGGCAAACGGCTGCGCGATGGCCTGCGCCTACTGCTACGTCCCGCGGCGCAAGGGCTTCGCCAACCCCGTCACGGTGTTCGTCAACATCAACAAGATCTGCGGCTACCTCACCCGGCACGTCGCCCGCCAGGGCGTCAAGCCCGAGCCCAACCAGTGCGACCCCGAGGCGTGGGTCTACGACATCGGGGAGAACAGCGACGTCAGCCTCGACGCGACGGTGAGCCGCAACCTTGAGGATCTGGTCACCACGTTCCGTGCCCTGCCCACCGCCAAGGCGTCGTTCGCGACCAAGCTCGTCAACCGTGACCTGCTCGACTACGACCCGCAGGGCCGCACGCGGATCCGGTTCAGCCTGATGCCGCAGGCCGATGCCAAGGTCCTCGACCTGCGCACCAGCCCCATCGCCGAGCGGCTCGCCGCGGTGGACGACTTCGTAGACGCCGGCTACGAGGTCCACCTGAACTTCAGCCGGGTCGTCATCCGCGAGGGCTGGCTGGAGGACTGGCGCGACCTGCTCCGAGACGTCGACGACGCCCTGTCGGACCGGGCCAAGTCCCAGTGCGCGGTCGAGATCATTCTGCTCACCCACAACGACCGGCTCCACGAGGTCAACCTCGGCTGGCACCCCAAGGCCGAGGAGCTGCTGTGGCGGCCCGACCTGCAGCAGCCCAAGCGCTCGCAGACCGGCGGCCTCAACGTCCGCTACCGGACGGGCTGGAAGGGCAGGTGGGTGCAGCAGCTCACCGACCTCATCGCGGCCGAGACGCCCTGGCTCCGCGTGCGCTACGCGTTCTGAGCGCCCACCTGCCCCGGGACCGGCCCCCGTCCTGTAGGACTGCGGGCGTGGCGAGCGAGGCGAGGGGACGCGTGCACGGCCGAGGGCTCAGATCGTGACGGCCCCGCTGTTCCTCGAGCCCGCCTTCCAGAGCCGGATCTGGGGCGGGCGCTCGCTGGCCACCCGCTTCGGCTACGCCCTGCCGGACGGGCCGGTCGGCGAGTGCTGGGGCGTGTCCGCGCAGGAGAACGGCCCGAGCGTCGTCCGCTCCGGGCCGCACGCCGGGGAGCCCCTGGCCGACGTCTGGGAGAGCGACCGGGCCTTCTTCGGTGGTGACACCGGGAGCGACACCGGGACCGGCTGTGCTCCCGGCGGGTTCCCGCTGCTCGTGAAGTTCCTCGACGCCCGCGACTGGCTGTCCGTGCAGGTGCACCCCGACGACGCTCAGGCCGCCGAGCTCGAGGGGGTGCCGTCGGGCAAGACCGAGTGCTGGTACGTCGTCGCGGCCGAGCCGGGCGCCGAGCTGGTCCTCGGGCACCGGGCGGGCTCCCGCGAGGAGCTCGCCCGCATGATCGACGAGGGTCGCTGGGACGAGCTGCTGCTGCACCGCCCGGTGGCGGCAGGCGACTTCGTCTACGTACCGAGCGGCACCGTGCACGCGGTCGGCCCCGGCCTGCTGGTCTGCGAGGTGCAGCAGAGCTGCGACACGACGTACCGGGTCTGGGACTTCGACCGGCGGGACGACGCGGGTCGGCTTCGCGATCTGCACCTCGACAAGGCCAAGCGCGTCCTTCACGCCCCCTACGACCCCGCGACCACGGGAACCGCCGCCCCGCCCGTGCCGCGCCCGGGCGGGCGGCGGCGCCACCTCGTGTCCGGCCCGTTCTTCGAGGTGGCCCTGCACGAGGTCCGCGGGGACGGCTACCGCGTGGCGTTCCCGTCGTGGGAGGTGTGCACGGTGACCGACGGGGCGGGCTCGGTGCGTTGGGACGGCCAGGAGCACCCGCTGCGCGCGGGCGACCACCTCGTCTTGCCGGCCGACGCGGGCGAGGTGACGTTCGGCGGCTCGGTGACCGTCGTGACGAGCCACCCCAGGCCCCGGACCTCGTGGCAGGCTCCTCCGCCATGACGAGCGACGGCGGCCCGGGGCGACCCCCGGGCGTCGGCTTCCCCGCGGTCGACGGCCGGCAGAGCACGACGACCAGCGGGCGCCGAGTCGTGGCCGCGGCGGCGGCCGCCGTCGACC